>NZ_QFRV01000132.1:0-6567 GCF_004136805.1 Enterobacter cloacae complex sp. GF14B | reverse complement strand
ACTTCAGCATCTTATGGACGTCGATGGCGTTTCTGCTCGCCGCGCCACCGTTTAACTACTCAGAAGGCGTGATTGGCCTGTTCGGGCTGGCAGGCGCGGCTGGCGCACTGGGCGCGCGCCCGGCGGGTGGGCTGGCCGATAAAGGTAAATCTCATATGACCACCTCCGCAGGGCTGGTTTTACTCCTCCTCTCCTGGGCGGCCATCTGGTACGGACACGTCTCCGTGCTGGCGCTGATTGTCGGTATTCTGGTGCTAGACCTCACCGTGCAGGGCGTACACATCACCAACCAGACCGTGATTTACCGCGTGAAGCCGGACGCCCGTAACCGTCTGACGGCCGGGTACATGACCAGCTACTTTATCGGCGGCGCGGCGGGCTCGCTCATCTCAGCCTCCGCCTGGCAGCATGCGGGCTGGACGGGAGTGTGCGCCATCGGCGCCATCGTCGCGGCGATAAATCTGCTGGTATGGTGGCGCGGCTATCACCGTCAGGAAGCAATTCACTAAGTTTTACATTGCTTTGGGTCCCCTGGGGTGTAAAGGGGGCCTGCATCTGTTAAGGTAACAGCAATCATTTATCCCAGAAATTTTACTGTGGGTGACATATTTACTACCGGCATGAATAGTTCAGACCCCTGTCCTCACATCCCCTCTTTCGCGGGTACACACCCCACACTCTCTGTGCTCACCGGGTCACGGATTTACCCGGCGCTTTCTGATGGTGACATACGTTTGGCGGATATAACCGCACAAATAATTCATTTACATTATTTGTCACTGTCGTTACTATATCGGCTGTAATTAATGAGGTTATGCCCAAAATGGATAGTTCGTTTACGCCCATTGAACAAATGCTTAAGTTCCGCGCCAGTCGTCATGAGGACTTCCCGTATCAGGAAATTCTGCTGACCCGCCTGTGCATGCACATGCAGGGTAAGCTGCTGGAAAATCGTAACAAGATGCTGAAAGCGCAAGGGATTAACGAGACGTTGTTTATGGCGTTGATTACGCTGGAGTCTCAGGAAAATCACAGCATTCAGCCATCGGAACTGAGCTGTGCGCTGGGGTCATCCCGTACCAATGCAACCCGTATCGCGGATGAACTGGAAAAGCGCGGCTGGATTGAACGCCGTGAAAGCGATAACGATCGCCGCTGCCTGCATCTGCAACTGACCGAGAAAGGTCACGAATTCTTGCGCGAAGTGCTGCCACCGCAGCACAACTGCCTGCACCAGCTCTGGTCTGCCCTCAGCACCGCCGAGCGCGACCAGCTTGAGCATATTACTCGCAAGCTGCTCACCCGTCTGGACCAGATGGATGAAGATGGCGTCATCCTTGAGGCGCTGCGCTAACGCGACGATCCGCTCAACATTCCAGATTGCTAAAAAGAAAAACTGACAGGCCAGCACGTGAAACTGCTGGCCTTTCTGACAACAGGTCGGCTCAGCCGATGTGAAAATAAAAAGATCGTGGAGAACAACAATGAGCGCAAATGCGGAGAACACCCCCCCGCAGCAACCGGTCAACAAAAAGGGCAAACGTAAGAGCGCCCTTATTCTGCTGACCTTGCTCTTTATTATTATTGCCGTGGCATATGGGATCTATTGGTTTTTAGTCTTGCGTCATGTTGAAGAGACAGACGATGCATACGTGGCAGGGAATCAGGTTCAAATCATGGCCCAGGTGTCAGGCAGCGTGACGAAAGTCTGGGCTGATAACACCGACTTTGTGAAAAAAGGCGATGTGCTGGTCACGCTCGATCCAACCGACGCCCAACAGGCTTTTGAAAAAGCACAGACGGCTCTGGCCTCCAGCGTTCGCCAGACCCGCCAGCTGATGATCAACAGCAAGCAGCTTCAGGCCAATATCGACGTGCAGAAAACGGCGCTGGCTCAGGCGCAGAGCGACCTCAATCGTCGTGTTCCTCTCGGCACCGCCAACCTGATTGGCCGTGAAGAGTTGCAGCACGCCCGCGATGCGGTGGCCAGCGCACAGGCGCAGCTGGACGTGGCGATCCAACAGTACAACGCTAATCAGGCGATGGTGCTGGGTACTTCTCTGGAAAACCAGCCGGCGGTGAAACAGGCGGCGACCGAAGTGCGTAACGCATGGCTTGCCCTGCAACGTACCAAAATCGTCAGCCCGATGACCGGCTACGTTTCCCGTCGTTCCGTACAGCCAGGGGCGCAGATTAGCACCACCACGCCGCTGATGGCGGTAGTTCCGGCGAACAATCTGTGGGTCGATGCGAACTTCAAAGAGACCCAGCTGGCGCATATGCGTATCGGCCAAACCGCAACTGTGGTCAGCGATATTTACGGCGATGACATCAAGTACACCGGGAAAGTGGTCGGTCTGGACATGGGGACCGGCAGCGCGTTTAGCCTGCTGCCTGCACAGAACGCCACCGGCAACTGGATCAAAGTGGTACAGCGCTTGCCTGTGCGTATCGAACTGGATCCTAAGCAGCTGGCAGACCATCCGCTGCGAATTGGCCTTTCCACGCTGGTGACGGTCGATACCGCCAACCGAGACGGTCAGATCCTCGCAAGCCAGGTGCGCAGTACGCCAGCTTATGAAAGTAACGCCCGTGAAATTAGCCTCGATCCGGTCAATAAGCTGATCGATGACATCGTGAAGGCAAACGCCGGTTAAGCCGAAGGTGAGCGTTATGCAACAGCAAAAGCCGCAAAAACCGCTGGAGGGGGCGCAACTGGTCATTATGACCATTGCGCTGTCGCTGGCGACATTCATGCAGGTGCTGGACTCCACCATCGCAAACGTGGCGATCCCTACGATCGCCGGGAACCTTGGCTCATCGCTGAGCCAGGGGACCTGGGTCATTACCTCGTTCGGGGTGGCGAACGCCATCTCCATTCCTATCACCGGCTGGCTGGCGAAGCGCGTCGGTGAAGTGAAGCTGTTCCTTTGGTCGACGATCCTGTTCGTGCTGGCCTCCTGGGCCTGCGGCATGTCCAGTAGCCTGACGATGCTGATTTTCTTCCGCGTCATCCAGGGGATTGTCGCCGGGCCGTTGATTCCGCTGTCGCAGAGTTTGCTGCTGAACAACTATCCGCCCGCCAAACGCTCCATCGCGCTCGCGCTGTGGTCGATGACGGTGATTGTCGCCCCAATTTGCGGGCCAATCCTCGGCGGCTATATCAGCGATAACTATCACTGGGGCTGGATCTTCTTCATCAACGTACCCATCGGTGCGCTGGTGGTACTGATGACGCTACAGTCTCTGCGTGGTCGCGAAACGCGGACCGAACAGCGGCGGATCGACGGCATCGGGCTGGCACTGCTGGTTGTCGGCATCGGCAGCCTGCAAATCATGCTCGACCGCGGCAAAGAGCTGGACTGGTTCGCCTCTACGGAAATCATCGTGCTGACGGTGGTCGCTGTGGTGGCCATCAGCTTCCTGATTGTCTGGGAGCTGACGGACGACAACCCGATAGTCGACCTCTCGTTGTTTAAATCGCGAAACTTCACCATCGGCTGCCTGTGTATCAGCCTCGCCTATATGCTCTACTTCGGCGCGATTGTTCTGCTGCCGCAGCTGTTGCAGGAGGTGTACGGCTATACCGCAACCTGGGCGGGGCTGGCCTCCGCGCCGGTGGGGTTAATTCCGGTTCTGCTGTCGCCGATTATTGGCCGTTTCGCCCATAAGCTCGACATGCGCAGGCTGGTGACGTTCAGCTTCATCATGTACGCCGTGTGCTTCTACTGGCGCGCGTATACGTTTGAACCGGGAATGGACTTTGGCGCCTCCGCGTGGCCACAGTTTATTCAGGGCTTCGCCGTAGCGTGCTTCTTCATGCCGCTGACCACCATTACGCTTTCCGGCTTGCCGCCTGAGCGGATGGCGGCGGCATCGAGCCTGTCGAACTTCACCCGTACGCTGGCGGGCTCCATCGGGACATCGATCACCACCACGCTGTGGACCAACCGGGAATCGATGCACCATGCTCAACTCACCGAAGCGGTGAACCCGTTCAACCCTAACGCTCAGCAGATGTATAGCCAGCTTGAGGGGATGGGGATGACGGAGCAGCAGGCGTCCGGCTGGCTTGCCCAGCAGATCACCAACCAGGGGCTGATTATCTCGGCAAACGAGATTTTCTGGATATCGGCGGGGATCTTTATCGTCCTGCTGGGGCTGGTGTGGTTTGCCAAACCACCGTTTGGGGCCGGTAGCGGGGGCGGTGGGGCGCATTAGCCCTCATTACAGGACGCCTTACCCGGCCTACGATCGTAGGCCCGGTAAGCGCAGCGCCACCGGGCAACTTCTACGGTTGTCCAAAACGCGACAGCGATTGTCAGTTCCGATAAAGCAGCGCGCCTGAAATCGATTCACGATAGTGAAAAGACAACAGGAGCGCACCATGCTGAACACACCCGCCGACAAATACCAGCCTTACCCCACCCTTTCGTTGCCCGACCGCCGCTGGCCGGAGCAGATTATCACCTGCGCCCCGCGTTGGCTCTCGACCGACTTACGCGACGGTAACCAGGCGCTGGCCGAGCCGATGGACAGCGCGCGCAAGCTGCAATTCTGGGATCTGCTGCTGACCTGCGGGTTTAAAGAAATAGAAGTCGCCTTCCCGTCCGCCTCGCAGACGGACTTTAATTTTGTACGTCAGCTGATTGAGGAGAACCGCATCCCGGATGACGTCACCATTCAGGTGTTAACGCAGGCGCGGGACGATCTTATCCATCGCACTTTCGACTCCCTGCGCGGCGCGAAGCAGGCCACCGTTCACCTGTATAACGCTACCGCCCCGCTGTTCCGCCGTCTGGTATTCGGCATGGAGAAAGCGCAAATCGTCGAGCTGGCGACGCGCGCGACGCGCCTGATTCGTCAGCTGTGTGAAGAGAACCCTGACACCCGCTGGCAGTACGAATACTCCCCGGAAACCTTCTGCTTTACCGAACCGGAGTTTGCGCTGGAGATTTGTGAAGCCGTGGCGGAGATCTGGCAGCCGTGCGCGGCGCGTCCGATGATCGTCAACCTGCCCGCTACCGTCGAAGTGAGCACGCCGAACGTCTATGCTGACCAGATCGAGTATTTCTGCCGCCACTTCAGCCGCCGCAGTGACGTCTGTATCAGCGTACATCCGCATAACGATCGCGGAACGGGCGTCGCCAGCGCGGAGCTGGCCGTCATGGCCGGGGCTGACCGCGTGGAGGGCTGCCTGTTTGGCAACGGTGAGCGCACGGGCAACGTCTGCCTGGTGACGCTGGCGATGAACCTCTACAGCCAGGGCATTAGCCCGAATCTGGATTTCAGCGATATGAATCGGGTGGTTGAAACGGTAGAAACCTGCAACCAGCTGCCCGTCCATCCGCGCCATCCGTGGGCGGGTCGTCTGGCTTACACCGCCTTCTCCGGCTCGCACCAGGATGCCATCAAGAAAGGTTTCGATGCCCGTAAGCCTGGCGAACGTTGGGAGATGCCCTATCTGCCCGTCGACCCGCAGGATATTGGCTGTACCTATGAAGCGGTGATCCGCGTGAACAGCCAGTCAGGAAAAAGCGGAAGCGCCTGGCTTATTGAGCAAAACCACGGCCTGAAATTGCCTCGCGCCCTGCAACAGGATTTTAGCCAGCACGTGCAGCAGGAAACGGATAACCATGGAAAAGAGATGACGCAGAATGCGCTCTGGCAGCTGTTCCGCGCCCGTTACGGCCTGGTGGCGAGCCCGCCATTAGCGCTGCAATCGTACCGCAGCGACAGCCAGCAGGACGGCCAGCTGCGGCTGACGGCAAGCGTCGCCACGCATGGGGGCACCCGCCAGCTGGAAGGCCAGGGAAACGGTTTGCTCTCCGCCGCCGCTCACGGCTTAAGCCGCTGGATCAACGCGTCGTTTGTGATCAAGGATTATCACGAACATACGTTAGGCGAACGCAGCGACAGCCGCTCGGTGGCCTATATCCGCTGCCTGTTCCAGGATGGGACCAGCCGCTGGGGCGTGGGCATCGACAGCGACGTGGCACGCGCGTCGATTCAGGCGCTTTTTAACGCGGTCAGTCGTTCCTGAAGTAATCGCTGGGTGAGAGACCCATTACCCGGCGAAACATTGCCGTAAAGGCGCTGTGGCTGCCATACCCCAGATCCAGCGCCACGCGTAATACCGGCTGGCCCTGCGCCAGCCGCACTAAGGCTTCCAGCAGTCGCGCCCTTCTCACCCACTCGCCGTAGCTCAGGCCTGTCTGCTGCTGAAAATGACGGTTCAGCGTGCGTTCGCTCATCCCCACAATACCTGCGGCCTGGGCGCTGCTCCAGCTTTCTCCCGGGGCCATTCGAATCTGCTGGCAGAGATGGCGCAGCGCTTCGCTTTCCGGCTCGGGCAGGTGAAACGGCAGCACCGGCATGAGACGAATTTCATCGAGGATCAGCTCATAAACACGTTCATCGCGGCTTCCGGGTGCGTAAGATTCAGGAAGCGTAAGGGAGGTCAGGATCAGCTCGCGCAGCAGGGGCGAGATCTGCACGATCTGGCAGGTCGCCGGGAGATCGGCGCGCGCCAGCGGGTCGATAAACAGCGTGCGGGCGGCAACGTTG
>NZ_QFRV01000131.1:0-6625 GCF_004136805.1 Enterobacter cloacae complex sp. GF14B | reverse complement strand
GTGCAGGACCAGGCCTTCGCCTTTGGCCGTGGCGGCGGCCAGCGCGCTGAGATCGTCGCTGGTAGGTCCCAGCCCGCCGTTCACAATCAGCACGTCGCAGCGTTCGCTGCGCTCGCGCAGAACGTTGACCAGCGACTCAAGGTTGTCACCTACGGTGTTGCGGCGCGTTAACGGTAATCCTTGCTCAAAGAAGAGATCGGCGAGCCAGGCGGCATTGGTATCAATGATTTGCCCATGAAGCACTTCGTCGCCAGTGGATAACATTTCCACGTTTATCATTGTGTTCTCCCATTTCAATGGTCAAAACACTATAGCGCAATCAAAGACCGGGGGAAGAGAGAAACTGGCGCGACTGAACGCCGCGCCGAGAGGATTAGAAACCGGCGCTAACGCCAACGTACGGGCCGTCTGCCAGGGCGTTGTCGCGGTTGCCGTCTTTACCGGCCAGGTTCAGATAGCGATAACCCGCTTCGATGGTGATTGGACGCATGATGGTCCAGCGCGCGCCGGCGTTAGCTTCCTGATAGCTGTCGATGCCGCTGGAGAGGGAATCCGGGGAGTAGTAGTACTCACCGAACAGGCCAAAGCTGTCGCCAATTTTCCACTGCAAGCCGCCGCCCACTGCCGCCGCGTAGCCTTCGTCGCCGTCGTTCGGGTTGGTGTAAATGCCTTTACCCCCGACGGTCGCCAGGAAGGGACCCAACGGCACGTTGAAGCCGAGGCCCAGGCTTGCCGCATCGCCGTCGTCGTCGTTATGCGTCCAGCCGCCGGTCATTGCCAGGCCTGCGCTGTCCGTGCCAAGACCGAAGCCCAGATGGGTATAATCTTGTCCCGCCGAGCCGTTGAAGGAAATTGCGTTTGCCGCTGCTGAAACAAACATCAGGCCGCTTAAGCCCATTAATGCCACTTTTTTCATTGTCGTGATCCCGCACAATTTATTCAGAGATGTCCAAAAACCGCGAGATTTTAACCTGCCTGCCTGTGTGATCAATGGACTCCACGTGCGGCAGGCAATTAGTTTGTAACGATTTGATAATATCGGCATTTATATCAGCATCAGAAAGCGCATTTTCACGCTCAGCCCACCCAGATTTTCACTGGGCATCAGCTGAAGATGGCTGCGGTGCAGGCGGGCAATATCGTTAGCCAGCGCCAGGCCAATGCCGGACCCGGCGGCATCACCCACGTTTTCCAGACGATGAAACGGCAGCATGGCCTGGGAGATCTGGTCTTCAGCAATACCCGGTCCGCTGTCCTCCACGCTCAGCTCAACGGCATCGTTAGCCGTGCGCAGGTACACCGTCACGATGCCCTGCTCCGGCGTGTATTTGATCGCGTTCTCCAGCAGGTTGGCGCAGAGTTCACCCAGCAGCACGTCATCACCCTCAATCATTACCGGCTGCTGTACGCCGTCATAACCGAGATCGATACCCTTGCTGCGCGCCTGCGCCAGCCGGGAAAAGCAGCAGTTTTGCACCACCTGCACCAGATCGACAGGGGCAAACTGTCGCTCCCCCTGCTCTTTTCGCTTCACCGCTGAAAGCTGCAACAGTCTTTCTGTCAGCACGATGGTGTTATCCAGCGTGACGTTCATCGCCCGTAAGCTCTCCTGCCACAGGGCCGGATCGTTACGCGTCAGGGCAACCGATACCTGGGTTTTCAGCACCGCCAGCGGCGTTTTGAGCTGGTGTGAGGCGTCAGCATTAAAGCGCGCCTGTCGCGAAAGCACGCCGCGTAACCTGTCGATATAGCGGTTAAATGCCACAATCAGCAGCCGCGTTTCCGACCAGGGCAGCAGCTCCGGCAGCGGAGCCAGCAGCCCGGGCTCACGGCGCACCATCAGCGAAGAGAGCTGCCGCATCGGGCGCAGCACGCGACGCAGCAGCCACGCGGTCAGGACCAGCGTCAGCAGCACCAGCAGCCCCTGCGACACGAGCGAGGAAAACAGCAGCTGAGTGGCCAGATAGCGCCGCGACTGCAACGTTTCGGCGACGTAGATTTCCGCCATGCCGAACACACTCTCCTCGTTAACCGGCTGGAGCAGCTTCGCCACGCGGATCGCCTGCCCGCGATACTCGGTATGATAAAACCACGCCAGCGCCGGATAGTGGGAGGTCCGCGACGTGGAGGGGGGCATATTCGGCAGATCGTCATAGCCGGAGATCGTCCGCCCGTCAGGGTCCACGACCTTGTAGTAGAGGCGATCGTTCATGTTCAGCTCGAAGCTGTCGAGCACGACCCACGGCACGTTCACCTGGAGCTTGCCGTTGTGCACCACCAGCCGCTCTGACACCGTGCGCGCCGAGGATAACAGCGTGCGGTCATAGGCCTGCGTCGCCGCCTGTAGCGCGCTAACGTAGCTGTTAAAGGCTGACAGCCCCCATAACAGCAGCAGCGGCAAACCCAGAAAAAGCAAAAGTTGCAGGTAAAGCGACTGCGGCTTAACCCACTTCATCGCCGCACTCCAGCACGTAGCCCAGCCCCCGGAGGGTGGTGATCCGCACGCCGCTGCCGGTCAGCTTCTTACGCAGGCGGTGAATATAGAGATCGATGCTCTCGGGGCTGACGTCGTCGTTCAGGCTGAATACCTGGTCGAAAAGCTGTTGCCGGGAGACGGGACGGGTCCGGCGGTGCATCAGCACCTTCAGCAAAGAGAGTTCGCGCGGCGTGAGGGAAAGGGGTTCATCGCGCAGCAGAAAAAAGCCTTCATCATCGTACTCCAGCTCTCCCAGCCGCTGGCGCTCCTGGGTTCGCCCTTCACTGCGGCGCAGCAGCGCACGCAGGCGGGCATCAAGCTCCTCCAGCTCGAACGGTTTCGGCAGGTAGTCATCCGCCCCGGCATTCAGCCCCTTAACCCTGTCTGCCACGTTGCTGCGGGCGGTAAGAAACAGCACGGGCAACGTCTGCCCGCGCTTTCTCAGCCGATGCACCACCTCCAGCCCGTCGAAACCGGGCATGCCGATATCAAGGATCGCGACGGCATAGTTTTCTCCCTGCAAAAGATGATCGGCCGCCCGTCCATCGTTGACGCAATCCACGGCAAATCCGTTTTGTACCAGCGCTTTTTCCAGCCAGTGAGCCAGCTCACGATTATCTTCCGCGAGTAAGAGACGCATATCACATCCTGTAAAGTTGGTGTCGCAGTGAAAGGGAAATGAAAGGTTATTGTTTTAACAATCACGCAACGGAACCGCTACAAGGTGGTTCACATAATCAGAAAAAAGACACCCGTACCCGTACTCCCGGTTCTCCGGCGTGAGGATAAACGATGAAAAAACAATTACTTTCTACCCTTGCTGCAAGCGTATTGCTGTTGAGTGCCTCTGTCGTCCAGGCGCAGGACGCGCCATCCCGTACCGAATGTATCGCCCCGGCCAAACCCGGCGGCGGCTTCGACCTGACCTGTAAGCTGATTCAGGTCAGCCTGCTAGAGACGAAGGCCATTGAGAAACCGATGCGCGTTACCTACATGCCCGGCGGCGTGGGCGCGGTAGCCTATAACGCCATCGTCGCCCAGCGCCCTGCCGAAGCGGGCACAGTGGTGGCCTTCTCCGGCGGTTCGCTGCTGAATCTGTCACAGGGGAAATTTGGCCGTTATGACGTGGACGACGTGCGCTGGCTCGCCACCGTAGGCACCGATTACGGCATGATCGCCGTGCGCGCGGACTCTCCGTGGAAATCCCTGAAAGATCTGCTGACCGCCATGGAAAAAGATCCGAACAGCGTGGTCATTGGCGCAGGCGCCTCTATCGGCAGCCAGGACTGGATGAAAGCCGCGCTGCTGGCGCAGCAGGCCAAAGTGGATCCGCACAAGATGCGTTACGTGGCCTTTGAAGGCGGCGGCGAGCCGGTGACGGCGCTGATGGGCAATCACGTCCAGGCGGTATCGGGCGATCTCAGCGAAATGGTGCCCTACCTGAGCGGGGATAAGATCCGTGTGCTGGCGGTCTTCTCAGAAAACCGTCTGCCGGGCCAGCTGGCAGACGTCCCAACCGCCAAAGAGCAGGGTTATAACCTGGTCTGGCCGATCATCCGCGGCTTCTTCGTCGGGCCAAAAGTGACCGACGCCGAATACCAGTGGTGGGTGGATACCTTCGCAAAACTTCAGCAAACCGAGGAGTTCAAAAAACAGCGCGATCTGCGCGGGCTGTTTGAGTTCAACCTGAACGGCAAGCAGCTGGACGAGTATGTCAAAAAACAGGTGAATGACTACCGCGAACAGGCGAAAGCCTTTGGCCTGGCGAAATAACCGGAGGCGCTATGAGCGATCGCATTTTTGCCGGGATATGGCTGCTGCTCTGCATTGGCGGCATGTTCGTCGCCTGGCAGATCCACAGCGAATACAGCTATGAACCCGTGGGGCCACGCCCCTTTCCCGTCGGCATTGTCGGCCTGATGCTGCTCTGCTCGGTAGCGCTGCTGCTGCGCCATCCGGATACCGTGGAGTGGCCGCCACGCCGAACGCTGCAACGTCTGCTGGTAATGGTGATTGTCCTGCTGATGTACGCGTGGGGCTTTGAATGGCTCGGCTTCCCGATTGCCACCGCCCTGCTGACGATGGTGATTGGCATACTATTTAACGCCTCGCTGCCTGCGGCGGGGATCTCCGGGGTCGTACTGGGCATTTTACTCTGGTACGCCTTCGACCGCCTGCTGGACGTGACCCTGCCGCTTGGCGCATGGTTTAACTAACGGAGCACGCTATGGATACCTGGATCTATCTCTCTCAGGGGTTCGCGGTAGCGATGACCCCGGAAAACCTGGTGATCGCCCTGATCGGCTGTTTCGTCGGGACCATCGTCGGCCTGCTGCCGGGCCTTGGACCTATCAACGGCGTGGCGATTTTACTGCCGCTGGCCTTTGCGCTGCACCTGCCTGCGGAATCGGCGCTGATCCTGCTGGCGACGGTTTATATCGGCTGCGAATACGGGGGGCGTATTTCCTCGATTCTGCTTAACGTGCCCGGCGATGCCGCCGCCATTATGACCGCGCTGGATGGCTATCCAATGGCGCAGCAGGGACGCGGCGGCGTGGCGCTCTCTATTTCCGCCGTCAGCTCGTTCTTTGGCTCCCTGATCGCCATTGGCGGCATCATCCTCTTCGCCCCGGCGCTGGCCCAGTGGTCGCTGGCGTTTGGTCCGGCCGAGTATTTTGCCCTGATGGTGTTCGCTATCGCCTGTCTCGGCAGCATGATGGCGCAGAATCCGCTGAAGTCGTTTTTGTCTGCGTTGATTGGCCTCAGTCTGGCCACCGTCGGCGTGGATGCCAACACCGGGGTTTATCGTTTTACCTTCGACAGTGTTCATCTCTCCGACGGCGTGCAGTTTATCGTCGTGGTGATTGGTCTGTTCTCTGTCTCAGAAATCTTACTGATGCTGGAACATACCAGCAGCGGGCAGACGCTGGTGCGTAAAACCGGACGTATGCTCTTTAATGCCAAAGAGGGGGCGCAGTGTGTGGGTGCCACCCTGCGTTCGTCGGTGATCGGTTTCTTCGTCGGCATTCTGCCCGGCGCGGGGGCGACTATCGCCAGCGCCATCACCTACATGACCGAGAAAAAGCTGAGCGGCAACAGCGACAGCTTCGGCAAAGGCGATATCCGCGGCGTGGCGGCGCCGGAGGCGGCGAATAACGCCTCGGCCTGCGGCTCGTTTATCCCGATGCTGACCCTCGGCGTGCCGGGCTCCGGCACCACGGCGGTAATGATGGGCGCGCTGACGCTCTATAACATCACCCCGGGTCCGGCGATGTTTACCGAGCAGCCCGATATCGTCTGGGGTTTGATTGCCGCCCTGCTGATCGCCAACGTGATGCTGCTGGTAATGAACATCCCGCTGATCGGCCTGTTCACCCGCATGCTGACCATTCCCCTGTGGTTCCTGGTCCCGGCCATCGCCGCCGTCTCTGCGGTTGGGGTGTACGCGGTGCACAGCACCACCTTCGACCTGGTGTTGATGGTGCTGCTCGGCGTGCTGGGCTACATTCTGCGCAAGATGCACTTCCCGATGTCGCCGCTGATTTTAGGGTTTGTGCTGGGGGAAATGCTGGAGCAGAACCTGCGCCGCGCCCTCTCCATCAGCAACGGCAACATGGGGATCCTGTGGGAAAGCAGCGTGACGAAGATCCTGCTGGCAATGGCGATTATGGTGATTGTCGTGCCGCCGGTGCTACGCTGGATCCGCCGACGCCAGCACAAACCGCAGCCGGATATCGGCTGATTAGCCCCTCAACAGGGCATTGACCCACTGCTTTAACGCCTGGCGGGAGATTTTAATCCCGCCATTTTTCAGTTCTGACGGCAGCGCCAGCCAGTGTACCGGCTGCTCAAAGCGCGCCAGCCTGCCCTGAACCCACTCCGGCAACAGCGTGATATCCGCGCCCGGCTCGCATTCCACCACCGCCACCGGGCGTTGCCCGTACTCGGCATCATCCAGCGGAACGACAAACGCCTGGCTTACCTGCGGATGCGTGGCGATAACGCGCTCCAGCGCTTCCGGCTGGATCCCTTCTCCGCCGCTGAAAAAGAGATTGTCCATTCGGCCCAGAATGGTCAGGCGTCCGTCATGCCACTCGCCGCGATCGCGGGTGGCGAACCAGCCCTGCGCATTGACCAGCGGCAATAATG
>NZ_QFRV01000130.1:0-6872 GCF_004136805.1 Enterobacter cloacae complex sp. GF14B | reverse complement strand
AGTGCTTTTGCCGTTACGCACCACCCCGTCAGTAGCTGAACAGGAGGGACAGCTGATAGAAACAGAAGCCACTGGAGCACCTCAAAAACACCATCATACACTAAATCAGTAAGTTGGCAGCATCACCGATAATATCAGAAGTACAGTATTTTTTATCTGTTGGTTCCAGCAAATATAATGCCGTTGGTGCGTAAAATTTATTGTTGCTGTCTAAATAATGTGGTAGTCGTTTTAAAATTGGATCGACTTTAAAGGTGTGTACGAGATCCGTATATCGGCGTATATCTGAGTTCTGAATGCGTGAAAACTTCTCTGAGGGTTTCATAAGTTGGCAGAGTGTCTTGAAATCGCCGCCCTCAGATTTTCTTATAAGCGTATAGATACGCCTGGCTCTTTCGTAGGCCGCGTCCGACATCTCCGAGAGTGATTCTGCGAGCCTTTCTTCTAGGTGACTATAGAGGCGCGTCTTTAACTCGATCGCGTAATAGTCCTTTCTTTCATATGGACTAGCGTCCGTAATGTCTGCAAGCATACTTGCGGCAGATACTCTGTATTCATAAGCTGCTTTACGCTGAGCGTCACCATCATTTTGTATTTTTGTGTGAATAGCTAGCGCGTGAGAGCTGATTTTATCTGATAGTAGACAATAATTTGCATCTATAAGGCTCTCATCATAAACGATTGCCTGGCGGGTATAGATTTCTTTAATAATATCTTTGGTTAGATCTTCTATCTTATCTAGTTCACAGTGGCGATTTTCACCGTATTGATAGAATTCAACTCGTTCGTGATTAGCATCAATGTAATCACTATGATCGTTAATCGGTTGAGATATATGAAAATATCTTTTTATCCCTGCGATTCTATCAAGTTTTATTGTTGCCGATTTTTCTAAGGCTTCCTTATAATTACTGCGGTAATCACCAATTTTTGCTTTAACCTGATGTGCGCTTATTAAATTATTATCTTTGTAAATCGCGAAATCATCTGTACTGTCAAGCTGTAGCTGGAAATCACTATCTCCTTGATTAATTAACTTAAGACAATGATAAAGCGCTACCTTGCCTTGGTAGACAAATCCACTCCAAGTGGATATGGCGCTATGGGGGTATTTGCTTGCTTCCTCGTCGCTCATACTGGCTACTTTCACCACAGAATCATGAAGTTTTTGAGTGAAGGGATGATATCATAGAGCCATCATGTTTTTTAGTCAGGTACGCGAACAGGTAGATGACCTCGATCACATAAAACCACATCTAAAATAGGTACATTACTTAAAAATATCTGTTCTAATGGTGTAAGATGCCGAAGATAGTATGCTGTGACATATTGAATTTTGCCGCCTGAAAAGAGTTGTAATGAGTGAATTGTCGAGGTGAACACTGAGTTTCTCAACAAATGATAACTGTCTAGTGTATCTGGCATCAAGATTATGGTTGCTTTCTAATATAATCTTTTCATTGTATCGAAGTCTGTTCTTCAGCTGGCGTATTTTAATCTGTTCAAATGTCATTGGTGAATCTATGGAGGATTTTATTTCTCGATCTTCTTATCGTGGATATTCCGACACCTATAGCTATAGCAGCGACGGCAACGGTGAATACTGACCGAGATCAATTTTAGCAGCTTGGAGGATAAATTCGCTGCTAAAATTGCGTCTGTTACGTCTGCTTATTATGTCACCTGTTTTTGACTATGAGACAATGATATCGCTTCTAAGTAGGTGACCAAATTCAGTGTGCTACTACTGTTATTCGTCAGACCCAAAAAGTGCAAACCGACGTTGGTTTAAACACCGCAATAATCACATCTGATGGAAGCCGCCGGTCAGCTTTATGTCGTCGTCACTGTTAAGCAGATGATAGCAAGATCTGCTCTTAGATAATGCGAAAAGTGTTTGGATAAGAGCGCACAGCATGCATTATTCATTTTCTGACAGCGGGAGCTATATTGGAGTGAACAGAGTGAGATTGAACCTTGCCTACCATGGTCGGAACACGACCTTCGACGTGCCTGAGGCCTCTAAGTTCGATGGTGGCGCCTATGCTGCGGACATTAAGGTCCTTGAAGCCCTGCCTGTGTGGACCGGTACTCCGAACGGCCTATCACTCTGGCAGAACCAGAAGGAGGCAATAGCTCTCGGTGCCGCCTACGTCCGCGTTTCGCAACAAACGGGTGAACCCGAAGGCGCCCTTGTCAAGATGCCGACGGGGAGCGGGAAATCGGGGGTCATCGCCGTGCTGACTCGATGCCTCCCCAAGGTTCGACGTGCGCTGGTACTAACGCCAAGGGAAGGCCTTGTTCAGCAAATGCACGCCGATATCCGGCGCAGGTTTTGGGCGAACATGGGATGCGCAGAGCCGGGCAACAAGGTCTGGTCGGACTCTGGCGTCGAACCTGCGGCGATCGAAATTCTGCTGCCGAACAGGGCTCGAACCGAACAGATTTGCAACATGGTGGAAGCTAGCGACCGAACCGTTCTTGTAGGCACCCTCCAAGCTCTCGACAAGATCCGGACAGAGCGAGACAAGTTGAGGCGTCAGGCTGCTGGCGTTCCGCTAAATGAAGCAAAGTTGGCGGAACTCACACGGCTGGACCGCATCCTTGATCTGTTGGGCACGTTCGATCTCGTCGTCGTGGACGAGGGGCACTACGAGCCGGCACCGTCGTGGAGCCGGAGCGTCAGAGAACTTGCGCTGCCAACTATCCTGCTTAGCGCTACCCCCTTCCGCAACGACTATAAACTTTTCACCGTACGCGGCTCGTTCGCCTACAACTTCTCGTTTCTGAAGGCGGCCGACGCCAAAATCGTGAGGGACGTGTGCTTCGCCACGCTAGACTCGCAGAACGGTAGCGCGACGGCCATCAACTGCTTTAACGAGGATATCGACCAGGCGTTAGCCGACGGCGACGCATCGGCCATCAAGACCTTTGCTGACCAGCTGCTCGAACTCGCACCCTTGCTTACTAAGGACCGCCCGGCCGGTTCAAAAATCATCGTGCGGGCCGCATCATGGAGCGCGCTCGCGACGTTGCAGCCCCTCCTTGCGGGGAGCAAACAGACAGACGCGGTGCTGATCCATGACCAAGTGGGCAAGGGTGATAACCGTAAATTGCATCCGCTTCGCTTCGTCACGGTAAGGGAGGCGCAGAACAAGGCCGGAGAAGCGACCTTCTGGCTGCACCAAACAAAATTGCTTGAAGGCATCGACGATCCGATGTTCGTCGCTGTCGCTATTTTGGATGGTTTCACGAACGACCGCCAGCTCGTGCAACAGATCGGTCGGGTGTTGCGCTCGACCGATGCGAAGCGCCAGCAAATCCAGACGGCGACGGTGGTTGCACGCAACGCCGAGCAGCTCGCAAGGCTCAAGACCAGCTGGGCACAATACCTGGCCTTCGAAGCCGCAGGGGAGGAGAATCTTGCCAGCATCATTCCCGGCGAGGCTTATCTGCCCGAGAGGATCGTCCCGGCGATGCCGGATCAACAGTATGTTGATGGGAGCTTCCGCCAGAGACTTCCTGTAACGGGTCCGTTGCACCGTGATGATCTTCTGGTCCCCCGCCGCGCAGCGATTTTCGCCATCGGTCCGGACTTCGACGCGACTCTTGCGGAAACTGAGACCCGCGAGGGCATCGTCGCCCGCAATCGCTTCGTGGTCCACCCCGTGGACGATTTGCCGGAAGGAGTCTGGGGCTGGACCTTCTTCTCCGTCGACGAAAGCCCCTACCTCAGTCGCCATTTTGTTACAGAATGGCAGTTTGGGGTCACGCTAATGGTGCGGATCAACGACCGACTGTTCGTGTTCGACACCGACGGTGTGCCGTTCGATGCCAACAAGATCGGCGTCACGCGTCTGGACAGGCAGATCCTCGTCCGGCTCTTCGGTCCGAGCAGCAACGACCGTAAGGTCCGCATCACCAAGCTGGCTGCCACATCGCTCGAAATGGCGGACCGCGCGATCCGGGCGACGACGACCAGCACCGCATCTTTCGAGGATACGTTTACGGACTTGCTGGATGCGGTGCTCCTTCCTACCAACGTCGCGGGATACGTTGGAGGCACCGCACGCTACTTAGGCCTTAGCCGTTCCAAGGTCACTGACGCGAGTGTCCGCCGCGTTGGCGTCGATGAGTACGTGAGGTGGGCCACCGATATCGACCGCGAGCTCACCGCCGCGACGGCGGGCAACCGAGTGTTCGATCGTTTCGCGCAGCTCACAACACCGGACCCAGAAAAGGCGAAGAACCCCCGGAATATACTGCTCGATCTGCAGCCGCTTGACGACTTTGGAGCGTTCATCGCCGACCGTGAGGGTCAGCCGTCGACGCCGAAGGCGCCGTCCTTGATCGACCTCTGCGCCGACATCGACGACGGCCAATTCCAGGTTACGATGAGTGATGGCAGCAAGCTGGGCTGCTCGATCACTTACAACCCCAAGTCCGGCCGCTACGCAATCTCAAGCGACGAACTCAACGCCATTTTCCAGCAAGGCTTCTCGGCTTCGGGTATGGTCATGACGTTAACCGAGAGAATCAACGCCGAGCAGGCGTTTCGCGTCCTCACCGACGAGGCCGATAAGGTTTACATGCATGGCAAATGGGCCAAGGCGCGGGAGATCGTGTCGGACAGACGTGTCCCGGCACTCGATGTTGCTGTTGCCGTACCGGCGCTGAGAGACACGTTCGTGGAGAAAGGAGAAGCAGCATGGGCGAACGGCAACGTCAGCAAGTGGCAAAAGGAGTCAATTTTCGGACTGACTGCCAAATACATCGGCCTAACCGGCCCGGCACCCGACGACTACGCCAAGGCGCTGCGGGAGTTCCCTCTTATCCTCCTTGACGACGACGGCCAGGAGATGGCCGACTTCATTCTGGTCTCAGACAGCAAGGTGGTGCTGCTTCACGCAAAAGCTCTGGGGAAGGACGACGGTGACGAAAGCGCCTCCGTGACGGCCATCCAGGAGGTTGGACGCCAGGTGGCTGCATCGCTAGGGTTCTTCCTGACCTCGTCGCCCCAAATCGAGAACGATCGGTGGCAGCGCGCATACACCGCGAACAAGACCACTATCCCAGCGCCAGCGTCGGGAAGTATCCGCATCTTCCGCAACACTGGAGGGGTCGCTCCCGCTGACGTTGCTGATACGGTACGCGCGGCGTTGCGTGATCGGCGTATTGCCAAGGAGGTCTGGCTCGTCGCAGGCCGGTTGCTAAACATTGAGACTGCGCGCAAACGTGCGTTGGCGAACACTTTGACCAACCGGACGCGGCAACTTCTCATGTACATCGACGGCCTGTCGACGACGTGCGGCCGCGCGAACGCCAGGCTGAGGATCTTTGCGCACTAGGGTTATCGAGCGTCCGCGACTTGCCAGACCTGCCGTTCAACCAGTCGCGGGGGAACGGCGCCTTCGGTCCAGGCCCGGCCATGCTTACAACCTCTCTCTGTGGTTTCGGTGAATCATTGTTGAACGGCAAAAGGGAGCACCTCCGGGCCTTTAGTTCTAAGCATGGCATCAATCATGGTATTGTTTGTATCTTCCTTAATAATTTACTGATAAATATATAATTTATATGTCTATTAATAATGGAGTGGGAGTAAGCCCATAACCTTTCCTGCGAAGTTATAAGCAGGTAAGACTGATAAAACCCTCTGTTTACAGAGGGTTTTTCTTTTGTAGCTGATATCCGAACGGGACGTGAGCTACTGGCTCATCTGCCGGGATCCACGGCAGCCGATACTGCGTCGCCATGCCCCTGGCGCCTGACCATACTGACGCTTAAAGCTGCGGTTGAAGGACTGCTGAGAGTCAAAGCCCAGCGCGATCGCCACGTTCAGAATCGGTTCATCGCTGTGGGCTAAGCGCTCAACCGATTTTTGCAGCTTTTGCGCGCGAATATATTCGGCGAGAGGGGAGCCGGTATGTTCTTTGAAAAGCCGCTGGAGGTGCCATTTCGAATAGCCGGCTCGCCTGGAGACGGTTTCAATGTCCAGACGGCTATCGAGGTTGTTGTCGATCCAGTCGAGTAAATCGTGAATGAATGCACCCGTGTTCATCTTGCTTCCCCCTACGCCAAGCATTAAAAAGCATCTTTGTTTGTTGCACTTAAAGGTGACCCGTTTTTACATTAATTGCAAGTTTTATTGTTGCATTTAAATCCCTGTTCAAAACACGTGATTTACCTTTGCCGCAAATAGCACATAAAGTGCAACAATTATTCTTGCACTTAGTTAAGCGCCTTCCTACAATCGCCGCGAATAGTGTATTCGCAACTGTTACAGTTTTGTGGCGATGAACGACACAAATGGCCTTAAGCCAGCTACCGGACAAAGGAAGTGGCGCGGCGTCTCCCGCTGCGTCTTGCCCGGCGGCTACAATAACCGGAATAAAAATAATGAGCCTGCAAAAAACCTGGGGTAACTTTCATCTGAGCGCGATGGGGGTGGTTTTACTCTCCGTGCTTCTCGTCGGGTGCGATGACAGCGTCGCGCAAAATGCCGCGCCGCAAGCGCCCGTTGTCAGCGCTGCTGACGTGGTGGTGAAATCCATTAGCCAGTGGGACAGCTTTAACGGTCGCATTGAAGCGGTGGAAAGCGTTCAGCTGCGTCCGCGCGTGTCCGGCTACATTGAGAAAGTGAATTACACCGACGGCCAGGAAGTGAAGAAGGGCGAGGTGCTGTTCACCATTGATGACCGTACCTATCGCGCCGCGCTGGAACAGGCGCAGGCGAACCTGGCGCGGGCCAAAACGCAGGCCAGCCTGGCGCAAAGTGAGGCTAACCGTACCGATAAGCTGATCAATACCCATCTGGTCTCACGGGAAGAGTGGGAGCAGCGTCGCTCGGCTGCCGTTCAGGCGCAGGCCGACAT
>NZ_QFRV01000129.1:0-6892 GCF_004136805.1 Enterobacter cloacae complex sp. GF14B | reverse complement strand
AGCCCGTTCAGCCGGTCACCGACTGGCGCAGCGTGCAGGTGACCAGCCGCGCCGACGCGCAGCTAATGCTGGAAAAAGCGAAACAGTACTTTGCGCAGTACGAACCCAGCCATCCCGCACCGCTGATGATTGAACGGGTGCAGCGGCTGTCTGAACTCAACTTTATGGACATTATTCGCGACCTGGCGCCAGACGGCGTTAACCAACTGGAAAACATCTTTGGACGCCGCGAATGACGCGTCCTGGCATTATGACGACAGGCATGGAGTCTGCCGTTTCACCTTCACCGCGCATCTTTGATGGAGAACATCATGGCAATGAGTAACAGTGGACAGAAATTCATCGCACGCAACCGTGCTCCCCGCGTGCAGATCGAATACGACGTAGAGATCTACGGTGCAGAACGCAAAATTCAGCTGCCGTTTGTGATGGGCGTTATGGCCGATCTGGTTGGCAAGCCGGTGGAAAACCTGCCAGCCGTCGACGAGCGTAAATTCCTGGAAATCGACATCGACAACTTCGACGAACGCATGAAGGCGCTGAAGCCGCGCGTGGCGTTCCAGGTGGATAACACCCTGACCGGCGAAGGTAAGCTCAACGTCGATCTGACCTTTGACAGCATGGACGACTTCCTGCCGGACGCGGTGGCCCGTAAAGTAGAGCCGCTGAACAAGCTGCTGGAAGCCCGCACCCAGCTCTCTAACCTGCTGACCTACATGGACGGCAAAAACGGCGCGGAAGAGCTGATTGCAAAAATCCTTCAGGATCCGACGCTGCTCAAATCCCTGAGCCAGATGCCAAAAAATGACGAAAGTGCGAAAGGTAGCGAGGAATAATCGATGAGCAACCAGACTCAACAACACGATCAGCAGGCGGGCCAGGCGTTCAGCCAGGACGAGTTCAGCGCGCTGCTGAATAAAGAGTTCCGCCCGAAAACCGATCAGGCGCGCTCTGCCGTAGAAAGCGCGGTTAAAACCCTGGCGCAGCAGGCGCTGGAAAACACCGTGACCTTCTCAAACGATACCTACCGCACCATTCAGAACCTGATTGCCGGTATTGACGAGCAGCTTTCGCAGCAGGTGAACCAGATCATTCACCACGAGGAGTTCCAGAAGCTGGAGAGCGCCTGGCGCGGCCTGAGCTACCTGGTGAACAATACCGAAACCGACGAGATGCTGAAGATCCGCTTTATGAGCATCTCCAAGCAGGAGCTGGGCCGCACCCTGAAGCGCTACAAGGGCGTGGGCTGGGACCAGAGCCCGATCTTCAAAAAAATCTACGAGCAGGAGTACGGCCAGTTCGGTGGCGAGCCGTTTGGCTGCATCGTAGGCGACTACTACTTCGACCACAGCCCGCAGGACGTTGAGCTGCTGGGCGAGATGGCGCGCATTGGCTCCGCGGCCCACTGTCCGTTCATCACCGGTACCGCACCGGGCGTGATGCAGATGGAGTCCTGGCAGGAACTGGCTAACCCGCGCGATCTGACCAAAATCTTCCAGAACACCGAATACGCCGCCTGGCGTTCACTGCGTGAATCGGAAGATGCCCGCTATCTGGGCCTGGTGATGCCGCGCTTCCTGTCGCGCCTGCCGTACGGCATTCGCACCAACCCGGTCGACAGCTTTGATTTTGAAGAGCAGACCGACGGCGCGAACCACAACAGCTACTCCTGGGCGAACGCGGCCTATGCGATGGCGGCCAACATCAACCGCTCCTTTAAAGAGTACGGCTGGTGCACCTCGATTCGCGGCGTCGAATCCGGCGGGGCGGTGGAAAACCTGCCGTGCCACACCTTCCCGAGCGATGACGGCGGCGTGGACATGAAGTGCCCGACCGAGATCGCCATCAGCGATCGCCGTGAAGCGGAACTGGCGAAAAACGGCTTTATGCCGCTGGTTCACCGCAAAAACTCCGACTTCGCCGCCTTCATCGGCGCGCAGTCCCTGCAAAAACCGGCCGAGTACCACGACCCGGATGCCACCGCTAACGCGCGCCTGGCCTCCCGTCTGCCTTACCTGTTCGCCTGCTGTCGTTTTGCTCACTACCTGAAGTGCATCGTGCGCGACAAAATCGGCTCCTTCCGCGAGCGCGAAGAGATGGAACGCTGGCTGAACGACTGGGTGATGAACTACGTCGACGGTGACCCGGCGAACTCCTCCCAGGAAACCAAGTCCCGTAAACCGCTGGCGGCGGCGGAAGTGCAGGTGCAGGAGATTGAGGACAACCCGGGCTACTACGCCGCGAAGTTCTTCCTGCGTCCACACTACCAGCTGGAAGGTCTGACCGTTTCCCTGCGCCTGGTTTCTAAACTGCCGTCGCTGAAGACGAAAGACGCGTGATAATAATTGCCGGCCCGCAGGGGCCGGCCATTTGTGCGTAAAAGCTTAACTTATTTCTGTCAGTGAATAAGGATATACGGTGAAACATATACTTGTGATCGCGACCAGTTTGCTGGCAGTTTCTACTCTCGCAAGCGCGGACGCCGGAAATTATAAATACCCTCAAGCGGAAGCATTGCCTCAGGATGACACATCAAACTTCCAACGCGATCCGACGCTGTTAACAGGGTACGATTTAAATCTGAGTGCAGAGCGTTTTGCTAAAGCCTGGCTGTCGAAAACGAATGAACGTGAACGCATTAAGGCAAATATGTATCTTCTCGGCGTAGTCGACGCGTCTGAGGGCACTGCATGGTGCAAGGGCAGGCCTTTTTTGCCAAATACAATACATGAGTTTCTCTATTCTCGTTTTGCGAACTTATCGAAACAGCAAGGCGAGGAGCGCGCTTCAAAAATCATCATTGACGGCATGAAAGAATTACGCCCGTGCAAAAAAGGAGAGTGACAAATGAGACCATTATACGAACAACTTAAACGTCAGCATTACTCTTCAAATCACACACGCGCGGGTTTTGCCTCGGGTGAACAGGTTTTTTCAGAAATTGGCTACGATTATTCGACGATTATCAAGCAACAACCGGCATACGAAAATACCTGTGCGGTAAGAATGAGCCTGGCATTGTTAAAATGTAATGTTGAATTTACAGGGCGTTTACCCATAAAGACCGGTCCCTATAAGGGAAAAACAATCGAGCCTGGCGCAAAATTACTTGCCGATCAGCTTTATAAATCCCATGTGTTTGGCAAGGCAGAAATCTTTAAAGATCGCGAGGCTGGTGCACGCTCAATGTTGGGCCGAAAAGGTGTTGTTTTCTTCAATAAAATTGATGGGTATGGCGGTGGTCATATCGACCTTATCGAGCCTCTGAGTAATAATTCGTTTATATGTAACTCCGATTGCTTTCCGTACTGTCAGGAAATCTGGTTTTGGGAATTAAAATAATTATATTCAGGTGTTTAAAGACCGTATTTCTTTTGCTCACTTGCTTATCTTTTTCTGCTCGCGGTGACAACCCTTACGTTGATTTTTATCAGCAGCAAACATACCGGCAGGTGGTTAAAGATTTTGTCCTGGCGCGCTGCCTTGCGCAGGTAGCAGATAAAGGCAGTCAATTTTCTGCTGATGCGGCCCGCAGTGCGAGCGCATTTATTGAATGGATACCGTTTGATGCTGAAAACGGTACTGACAAAGTTAACGCCATTATTGGGAAGTATAAAAACCAAATTAATGGTTTCCACTCGGAGCGCAAACCTGATGTAAAAGGCGTAACCTTAAATTGTCTACGTCTTTATCATAGTGACGAACTGAATAAACTGGTTCCGCAGCTCATCATTGGCGATCCTGATCGTACCTGGATTCAGGATAATCCGCAGTAGTAAAAGACTTCACATTCTTTCCTTTCATTCAGGGGGAATGTAAGACTGTCAAATGACACGGGTCGTTTGATATGAGGCAGAGGTAAAATATGGACGGTTTTATTCAGCCCCATGCTTTCCTGTTTGCCATATAAGGGCTTTTTCGAAAGCAATATTGTTCATCCACGAAGAGTAGATATTATGGCTATTGATATGTTTCTGAAGGTCGAGGGTGTTACGGGCGAATCTAAAGATTCTAACCACACCGGCTGGACTGACATTACCTCCTTCTCCTGGGGCGCGTCCCAGCCAGGTAATATGAGTGTGGGTGGTGGCGGTGGTGCCGGTAAGGTTAACTTTAACGATCTGCACGTTAACGCTCTGATCGACAAATCCACTACAGCAATCCTGAAACACTGCGCAAGCGGTAAACACCTGACCAAAGTTGAACTGTCCGTCTGCAAAGCGGGTGGTCAGCAGGTTGAATACACCCGCATCACCCTGGAAGACGTTCTCGTGACTTCCGTTCAGTACACGGGTGCAGACAACGGCGATACCGTTGGCGTGACCTATGCATTCCAGGCTGCGAAAGTGAAACAGCAGTACTGGGAGCAGACCACTGCCGGTGGTAAAGGTGCTGAAAGCAGCGCTGGCTGGAACATCAAAGAAAACAAAGAAGCGTAATTGCGCGCGTGACCGGGGAGTTTTCCCCGGTCATTATTTACAGAGACTTAATTTCGTTTGCAAAGGGATGTCAATATGAGCGTAAAATCAACGGTTGCTCCTGGTTATTGTGTTGTTCAGCAGGCTGGTACGTTAGATTTCCAGGCAAGACTACTGTTCAATAAACCAGACAGTGAAGCGGCACGTTATTTTATGCAAGTGAACAGGGACACACGGTGGTTAAAACCCGGGCAAATATTGATCCTTAATGCTCCGGGTGCTGAAAATGCGGTTCAGCTAAAACAATTACAAAATGCAAAGCAAAAGGTTAATGGAGCATTGGCAGAACTGAATACAGATGAAGCTAATTTCTTTAACAAGCATTTTAGTACCATCGCAGCATTAACTAATTTTATGGATAAATCTCTCGGGGTGGTTGCTGATGCAGGTGAAAGGTACTTTAGCGAAATAGAAAAGAAATTAAAAGCTATCGAACTGGCTTATCAAAATCAATACAGAACGCAAGGCACATTGATCGGGCAGCAGTTTTTTGTTGAAAGGCAAAAACTTTTTTCTGAGCTGGACGTTTTATTAAATAAGCTGTCCAGACTAACGCTGAAACTGAAACCTTATGAAGAAATCAAGCACGCTTTAGGTTTATCAAGCAGGTCAATTGTCCACGAATGGAGTACTGCGGGTGTTGCCTCAATACGAGGGTATTCAACATATGTAGACAATGCTTCAAAAGCTGCCCGTTTTCTGAAAATGGGAGGATGGCTTGCTATCGGCTTCGCTGGTGCAAACACAACCAATGAAGTTTACGATGCCTGTACAGTAGGTAGAGAGCAGAGTTGTTCCAAAGTCGCCGTTAAGAAGTACAGTCAATTTGGCGCCAGTCTTGCGGGCGGGATTTATGGCGGAAAATATGGCGCCATGGCTGGGGCTGGCGTATGTGTTGCATTGGGCGTGGCAACAGGTGGTGTAGGGTTGCTCGCGTGTTCTGTGGTAGGAGCCGCTGCGGGTGGATACATTGGTGGCGAAGTTGCCGGTGGAGCAACTGAATATGTCATGGATAAGCTATGGTGAATTTAGAAAATATTCTTTTATTTCTGATTGTTGTTTTATTTTTACTTGTCGTAATTATGGACTTCATCAGTTCCCGTTATTTTAAAAAACACGAGACCGAATATAATCAGCTTCTTTCAGAATATAGGCAAAAAGGCTACGATCTCGATCTGGTGACAAATTACGCATCATTTTTTGGCTCGCTGGCAAACTATCAAAAAATAATCTGGTTTGTTCGTCTTCGCAAAGGCGTGAAGATGAAATTTACCAAAGACAGAAATGTTCAGGACGATGCCTATAAATTCGTTCAGGCATTACCGGAAGAGAGAATCGGCTGGATATTAAAACTGCATCGACGCTATAAAGCTCAGGCCTTTCTTTTTACGCTATGGCTGCTTATTGGCATTATTTTCCTGAATGTAGTCAAATAATTTTAATCAGCCCTTAACCCCCAAACCCCGCCGTTTTCACCCCCGAGAGCGGCAGCGTTTGAGCGCTAATCATACCAGCAGGAATACGCCATGCGATTCACGATTATTTCTACGAAACCCGGTCATCAGCCGCCGCAAAGCAGCTGTGATTTTTATGCCCCGGGCGGCACCATTGGGCGCGGTACGGATAACAATCTGGTGCTGCCGGACAATGACCGCACTATCTCGCGTTTGCAGGCCATCGTTCACGTCGACGCCAGTGGCGAATGCCGCGTCACGAACCGCGGCAGCGTTACCCGCGTGGTACTGAATGATATCCCGCTGGAGCGTGGGCGTCAGGTTGAGCTTCAGGATGGGGATATTCTCGGTATTGATGATTATCGCATTGAAGTCAGCGAACTCATTCATGACACCCAGCCCGTAAGCCGCATGGCGGCCAGCATGCAGCAGGCGCGCCCAGCGGCGACACCTGCTCCGGCGCCACAACCGAAACCGGCCAGCGCCGCGCCTCGCGGAAAAGCTGAACCTACGGCCGTGCCGTCGGAAATCTGGGACAGCCTGATGCAGGAGTTTTCCATCTCCGACAGCATCTCCAGCAACCGGGCAAAACCACAGCCCGCGGCATCCCACGATCCGTTCTCTCAGCCTGCGGCCCCGGAGCGGAATGCCGAAGATCCGCTGGCAATGTTTAACGACGCCGAACCGTCGCTTGAACGTAAAAACGTTGACCCGGACACGCTGTTCAGCGATGAAGCGTTGTTTAAAAAAGAGAGCATCTTTGACGATGTCACCCCTTCAACGCTGGTACAGCCGGACGAAAGCAAACCTGCCCAGCCAAAGGAAGAGGCGTCGGACGAACTCGATCCGTTAGCCCTGTTTGGCGGGTCGGCGAGCGCACCTGCCGCGCGTCACGATGACCCTCTCGGCCTGATGGGCGGCGCGCCGTTAACCCATCCGGATGAAATCGTGGCCGATAAG
>NZ_QFRV01000128.1:0-7039 GCF_004136805.1 Enterobacter cloacae complex sp. GF14B | reverse complement strand
CATTTTCCAGGTGGCGGCGGCCAGCTCCGTGCTGCTGGCGCTTTACAGCCTGACGCTGCCGCACACGCCTGCTCCGGCGAAAGGCCTGCCGGTGAAGGTGCGCGATCTTTTCTGCGCGGATGCCTTTGCGCTGCTCAAAACCCGCCACTTTTTCGTCTTCTCCGTCTGCGCGATGCTGATCTCCGTCCCGCTCGGCACCTATTACGCCTACACCGCCTCGTATCTGGCGGATGCGGGAATTGCCGACGTCAGCACCGCCATGTCCTTCGGGCAGATGTCCGAGATCGTCTTCATGCTGGTTATTCCGCTGCTGTTCCGCCGTCTGGGCGTGAAGGTCATGCTGCTGATCGGCATGCTGGCGTGGTTTGTGCGTTACGCCATGTTCGCACTGGGCGTCAGCGAGGAGGGGCGCATTCTGCTGTATCTCGGCATCCTGCTGCACGGCGTCTGCTACGATTTCTTCTTTGTCGTCGGCTTTATCTACACCGACCGCGTGGCGGGCGAAAAGGTGAAAGGCCAGGCCCAGAGCATGATCGTCATGTTCACCTACGGCATCGGCATGCTGCTCGGCTCGCAGATTTCCGGCGCGCTCTATAACCGCCTGGTGGCCGGGCAGACCGTGCCGCAGGCGTGGGTGACATTCTGGTGGATCCCGGCGGTGGCTGCCGCGGCGATCGCGCTGATTTTCCTTCTCACGTTTAAGTATGACGATGACAAGGCGTAATGTTCAGGAGGTGGTATGAGGACGATAAAAGGACCCGGCATTTTTCTCTCGCAGTTTATCGGCGAGGAAGCACCGTTCAACACGCTCGACGGGCTTGCAGGGTGGGCGGCTTCAAAGGGCTATAAAGCGGTGCAGATCCCCTGCAACCATCCGCATATTTTTGACGTCGAGAAAGCGGCTGAGAGCCAGGCCTACTGCGATGACATCACCGCTAAGCTGGCCGCGCACGGGCTGGTTATCAGCGAACTGTCGACCCATCTGGAAGGGCAGCTTGTCGCGGTAAACCCGATTTACAGCGACGCGTTTGATCACTTCGCGCCCACGTCCGTGCGCGGTAACGATGCGGCGCGCCGGGCGTGGGCCACGGAGAAGCTGAAACAGGCGGCGGTCGCCTCGGCAAGATTAGGTCTGAAAGCACACGCCACCTTCTCCGGCTCGCTGGCGTGGCCGTTTTTCTATCCGTGGCCGCCGCATAACGAGCAGCGCTTTCAGGAGGCGTTCGAGGAGCTGGCGACCCGCTGGCGGCCGATTCTGGATACCTTCGACGAGCAGGGCGTGGACGTCTGCTTTGAGCTGCATCCGGGGGAAGATCTGCACGACGGCGTCACCTTCGAGCGTTTTCTTGCGCTGGTGGACAACCATCCGCGCTGCAACATTCTCTACGACCCGAGCCATATGCTGCTTCAGCAGATGGACTATCTGACCTTTATCGACATCTTCCATGCGCGTATTAAAGCGTTCCACGTGAAGGATGCCGAGTTTCGCCCCAGCGGGCGCAGCGGCGTCTACGGTGGTTACCAGCCGTGGATCAACCGCGCCGGACGCTTCCGCTCGCCCGGCGACGGGCAGATCGACTTCAAAGGCATTTTCGGCAAGCTGACCCAGTACGACTATGACGGCTGGGCGGTGCTGGAGTGGGAGTGCTGCCTGAAGGATGGCGATACCGGGGCGAGTGAAGGCAGCGAATTTATCCGCCGCCACATCATTCCGGTTGCCGGGCGCGCGTTTGACGATTTCGCCGCAGGGGGCAGCCATGATTAACGTCGGGATCGTCGGCAGCGGGTTTATTGGCCCGGCACATATCGAGGCGCTCAGGCGCCTTGGGTTTGTTCAGGTGGTCGCGCTGTGCGACGGCTCGCTCGTTAAGGCGCAGGAAAAGGCGCGCCGGCTAAACGTACCGCACGCGTACGGTAGCGTTGAGGAGCTGCTCGCACACCGCGATCTGCACGTGGTGCACAACTGCACGCCTAACCACCTGCACGCGGAGATTAACCGCCAGATCCTGCGCGCGGGCAAGCACGTGTTTTCCGAAAAGCCGCTGTGCATGACCCCGGACGAGGCGCGCGAGCTGGTGGCGCTGGCGGATCAGACGGGAGCGGTGCACGGCGTGAGCTTTGTCTATCGCCAGTTTGCGATGGTGCGCCAGGCGGCGAGCATGATGCGTGCGGGCAGCGTCGGGCGGCTGTTTGCCTCACACGGCAGCTATCTGCAGGACTGGATGCTGCTGGAAACCGACTACAACTGGCGGGTAGATGCCGCGCTCGGCGGCGCATCGCGCGCGGTGGCGGATATCGGCTCCCACTGGTGCGACACGGTGCAGTTCGTTACCGGGCGGCGCATTACCGAGGTGATGGCTGATTTATCCATCGTCTGGCCGAGGCGCAAGGCCAGCGCGGGTGGTCACCAGACCTTCTCCCATGACGAGCAGGCGGAGTATGAAGTCAAACCGGTCACCACCGAAGATTTTGGCTCGGTGCTGTTCCGTTTTGACGACGGCAGCAAGGGCAGCTTTAGCGTCTCGCAGGTGAGCGCGGGGCGAAAAAACCGCCTGACCTTTGAAATTAACGGCAGCGAGCAGTCGGTGGCGTGGGATCAGGAAATCCCGCAGCAGCTGTGGATCGGCCATCGCGCCCGGGCAAACCAGACGCTCACCGACGATCCAGGCCTGATGAACCCTGACGTGGCCGACAGCGCCCACTTCCCCGGCGGGCACATTGAAGGGTGGCCGGATGCCTTTAAAAATATGATGGCGCAGTTTTACCGTGCCGTGCAGGCGGGCGCGATGCCGGATAATCCGCAGTTTGCCACCTTTTACGATGGCGCCAGTGTGATGTATATCATTGATGCAATTGTGAAAAGTCATCAGCAGCAGCGCTGGGTGCGCGTGGAATACTGACGCATTGCCCGGTTCGCCGGGCAATCAATTTATGGTAGCCTGCACAAAACGCTAACCGCAGGATGTATCGTCGCTATGTCAATTCAGAAAATCGCTCAACTGGCCGGGGTATCCGTGGCAACGGTCTCCCGCGTACTGAATAACAGCGATACCGTAAAGGCGAAAAACCGCGAGCGCGTTTTGCAGGCGATCCAGGAGAGTAACTACCAGCCCAATCTGCTGGCGCGTCAGCTGCGCACTGCCCGCAGCTATATGATCCTGGTGATGGTCTCGAACATCGCCAACCCGTTCTGCGCCGAAGTGGTGAAGGGCATCGAAGCCGAGGCGGAAAAGAACGGCTATCGCATTCTGCTGTGCAACTCCGGCTCGGATATTGAGCGCTCCCGCTCGGGCTTAAGCCTGCTCTCCGGCAAAATCGTCGACGGCATTATCACCATGGACGCCTTCTCGAAGCTGCCGGAACTTGCCGCGCTGATTGGTTCTGCACCGTGGGTGCAGTGCGCCGAATATGCCGATGCGGGCGCGGTCTCCTGCGTCGGCATCAATGATGTGGACGCTTCACAGCATGCCGTCAGCCAGCTGGCCGACGGCGGCCGCAAGCGTATCGCGATGATCAACCACGATCTCAGCTACAAATATGCCCGCCTGCGCGAACGCGGCTATAAGAGCGTCATACACCTGCGGGATCTGGACTATCAGGAGGTGGAGTACGCCAGTGAGCTCAGCTCCGGGGCGGGCATGGCGGCGATGCAAAACCTGCTAAAAGCAAACCCGCCGGATGCGGTGTTTGCCGTTTCCGATACGCTGGCGGCGGGGGCGCTGCGCGCCATTCAGCAGGCAGGTCTTCGGGTGCCGGAGGATATTGCCGTGGTCGGCTTTGACGGCACCGAGCTGGCGGAGATGGTTTCTCTCACCACCATTGAACAACCGTCGCGGGATATCGGGCGCAAGGCAGTCAATTTGCTGTTAAATAAGATCGACAACCCGGATGCGCCCACGGAGAGGGTCATGATGGACTGGCGCTTTATTTCCCGCGCCAGCACCTGATTATCTGGCGATGACGCCAGCCAGCGAGCGAATATCGTTTCCGGTTGGCGATTGGTGAATACGCAGACCAAATTCATCCACCACCGCGAAAATATGGTCGAAGATGTCGGCCTGAATTTCCTCATATTCCGCCCAGACCACCGTGTTGGTGAAGGCGTATATTTCAATCGGCAGCCCGTTGGCATCCGGCGCGAGCTGGCGCACCATCAGCGTCATATCTTTACGAATACGCGGGTGGTTACGCAGATATTCATTCAGGTAGGCACGGAAGGTGCCGATATTGGTCATCTTGCGCAGGTTTAATACCGATTCCCCTTCGCCGTTCTGCTGATTCCACAGGTTAATTTCCTCATGACGCGCCGCCAGATACGGCTTCAGCAGTTTCGCCTGAATCAGTTTTTGCTGCTCCTGCTCGTCGAGGAAATGAATGCTGGTGGTATCGATATTCAGGCTGCGCTTGATGCGGCGACCACCGGAGGCGGACATGCCGCTCCAGTTGATGAACGCATCGGACACCAGCGCCCAGGTCGGGATGGTGGTGATGGTGTTATCGAAGTTGCGCACTTTAACAGTGGTCAGGCCGATGTCGGTCACCGTGCCGTTGGCGCCGTATTTCGGCATCTCCAGCCAGTCGCCGAGCTTGAGCATGTCGTTGGCGGAGAGCTGAATACCGGCCACCAGGCCGAGTATCGGGTCTTTAAAGACCAGCATCAGAACGGCAGCCATCGCACCCAGGCCGCTTATCAGAATGGCGGGTGACTGACCGATCAGCAGGGAGATAATTAGTATCCCCACCAGAATGGCGCTCACCAGCTTGATGCCCTGGAATATCCCCTTCAGCGGCAGCTGTGACGCGGTGGCCATTTTCTGCGACAGATTGAAAATCACGTCCAGCAACGAGAAGAAGGAGAGCAGGGCATAAACCATCACCCACAATTTCGCGCAGGTGGTAAGTAATTCCGCCGCTTCGCTGCCTTTTTGCAGCCACAGAACCGCCTGAACGTTGACGATTATCCCCTGCAGGGTAAACGCCAGACGGTGAAATAACTTGTTCTGCGTAATGATTTGCAACCATAAATGGCTGCTGGCCTGGGCGCGTTTCTCGAATGCGCGCAGCACCACTTTGTGCAGAATAAAATGAACGATAATGGCCGTAAGAAAAATAATACCAAAGATAATCACTAAAGAGGTGGTGTGATTAATTTCAATCCCTAACTCTTCAACCTGAGCAATTAATTCCTGCATAACGTCTCCTGTATTGATGCAGCCCCATAATGGCGGCTGCGGATCTATTATGCAAATTCAGGCAGTTTTATTTTGTCGCCGGACAGGCCTTGACGACCGGTAAACACAGACGATGGCGCATACGCAGCGTGACCAGCGCCAGCACCACCATCATGGCCGTTTCCACCATCAGGAAGACATTGACCGCCTGGGTGTAATCTCCGTGATGATTTTGCAGCCCGTGCAGCAAAATCGCGCCGAAAATGGCCGGGCCAAGCCCCAGCGCAGCCTGTTGCAGCGTGCTTAAAATCGCGCTCGCGGCCCCCGCGTCGTCAGGCTGAATATCACGCATCCCGATACGGTAGAAGCTGTTTACAATCAGCGCCTGCCCGTAACCCACCAGCCCGGTGGCCGGGGCCAGCGTCAGCGCGGTATTCTGCATTCCCCAGTGACGGAACGTGGCGATCAACGCCACCAGACCGACAAGCTGAATCGCAAGTCCGGTCAGCAGGATGGCGCTGGTGCTGTAGCGGGCAATCAGGCGTGGGGCGAACCAGGCAGAAATAAAATAGGTGACGCCAAGCGCGATAAAGCTGTTCCCGGACTGCCACGGCGCCATCCCCAGACCGCTTTGCATGGTCAGCGCCATACAGAACATGAACCCGGACCAGACGCTGAAAAAGAGTATCCCGATTAGCACGCCAAAGCGGATGCTGCGCAGCTGCAACAGGCGCGGCGCGATGAGCGGGTGGGCATTCTCACGCTCTTTTTTGCGCGCGTTCAGCACCATTACACAGACCAGCGGCACAATCGCCAGCAGTGCGGCCTTCAGCGGCCACGACCAGTGCCACTGCGGGCCGAGCGCCATCGGGAACAGCAGACAGCACAGTATTGCCGTCAGCAGGACAGTCCCGGTCCAGTCAATGCGCGACGGCGTGTCGCGGCGGGTTTCCGGTACGTAGCGACGGCTCAACGCCAGCACCACCAGACAAATCGGCACGTTGATAAAGAAGGCGTTACGCCAGCCAAGCCCGGCGATGTCCGCCGACACCAGCCAGCCGCCACCCATCTGGCCGACGATAAACGCAATTCCGCCGATACCGCCGAACAGACTGATCGCTTTGGCGTGTGCCGTTCCTTTTAACGTCACATGCAACGTCGCGAGAATTTGCGGCATGATCAGCGCGGCGCCCGCACCCTGAATAATGCGCGCGCCAAGCAACTGTTCGATATTGCCCGCCATGCCGCACAGCAGTGAGGCCAGGCCAAAACACGCCACGCCCCACATAAACAGGCGACGGCGGCCAAGGTTATCGCCCAGCTTGCTGCCGGGTGCCAGGCAGACGGCAAAGGCCACGCCGTAGAGGGCGACGATCAGCTCCAGTTCGGTGGCGGTGGCGTGTAACGAATGGGTGATGGAATCCAGCGCCACGTTGGTGATTGAGGTATCAATCAACGGCAGCATCTGGCCGGTTAACAGCAATATCAGGCCCGCACGACCCGGTGAAACAACTGACGTATTCATGGTGACTCCATTGCGTCAAACAGCGTAGAGTCGTAGCATCAATCATCTGATAAACGGGTACCAGTTCTTACTTATACTGGTACTGGCACTACCATGCAGGAGATGTTATGGCGCTGATGTCTGAACCTGTCACCTCTCTCCAGGATGACACCCGCAAGCAGCTGGGCGCGTTTTTGCGTGCCCGGCGCGAAAGCCTCGATCCGCAGCGCCTCGGCTTACCGCGCAGCGGCCGCCGCCGCACGCCGGGCCTGCGCCGGGAAGAGGTGGCGATGCTCGCGGATGTCGGCGTGACCTGGTACACCTGGCTGGAACAGGGCCGGGACGTCAATCCGTCCAGCGCGGT
>NZ_QFRV01000127.1:0-7082 GCF_004136805.1 Enterobacter cloacae complex sp. GF14B | reverse complement strand
GTGTTAGGCCTGCCGCCAGCGTTCAATCTGAGCCATGATCAAACTCTTCAATTTAAAAGTTTGATGCTCAATGAATTAAACTTCGTAATGAATTACGTGTTCACTCGTTGAGACTTGGTATTCATTTTTCGTCCGAGGACGTTAAGAATCCATGTCACTTTGAGTGCCCACACAGATTGTCTGATAAATTGTTAAAGAGCAGTGCCGCTTCGTTTTCGCTGCGGCGCGGGGTGTGCATATTACGCTTTCCCGCTTCAGAGTCAAGCGTTTATTTTGCTTTTCTCTGCTGACCCGGCGGCTTGCGTGCCGTTGTTCCGTGTCAGTGGAGGCGCATTATAGGGAGTTCTTCTGAAGTGACAAGCACTAAATACAAAAAACTTTTCGTTCGCTCATTTTTCAAACTCAACGCTTATTAAACCCGCGCATCGTCCGTTAAATGCGCAATTTCACGGGCAAAACTGGCGACCTGAGCCCAGTCGGTATAAACCACTTCTTTACGCGTATCCGTTTCCCCGCCCGTCATTTTCATGATCAGGCGGATCATAAAGCGGTCGTACCAGCGGTAACGCGGGTAACGCAGCGCGCCAGCAAAGACAGAACAGATATCGGGCTGCCATGGCGAACTCAGCAAAAACTTACGCGTATAGCTGTTAGTCTGCGGCGTACGCTTCTCTGCTTTACGGGCAACCAGGTTGACCGAGTAAAACGCGCCAGGCAGCTGAGCGAGTTCCGCCGTATGCTTTTTCACAAAGCGATCCAGCGCCGGATGGAAATGGCCGTAACGAATTGAAGCGCCAATGACCACGCGGTCGTAATCCTGCCAGGCAATCTGCTCTGTGCGATTCAGGTTCACCACATCAGAATAAATGCCCAGCTCTTTGAGTTCAGAAGCCAGATATGAAGCAATCTCACGCGTTTGTCCGTCACGCGTTGAGAAAAGAATTAACGTTTTCACCAATGTCTCCTTACTCACGCCAGAATGTTGGGGTAAACAGCACCAGCAGCGTAAAGACCTCAAGACGCCCAAACAGCATATTGGCGATTAAGATCCACTTCGCCACCGGGTTCATACTGGCGAAGTTATCCGCCACGACGCCCAGCCCCGGCCCCAGGTTGTTTAACGTTGCCACCACAGAGGCGAAGGCAGAGAAATCATCCACGCCCGTGGCGATAATCGCCAGCATACTGACAATAAAGACCAGTGCATAAGCGGAGAAGAATCCCCACACCGCTTCGAGGATGCGTTCCGGCAGCGCGCGGTTCCCCAGCTTAATACTGTAAACCGCATTCGGGTGGACCAGACGTTTCAGCTCACGGTTCCCCTGCTTGAACAGCAGCAGAATACGGATCACCTTCAGACCGCCGCCCGTTGACCCGGCACAGCCGCCGATAAACGCAGAGCACAACAGCAGCACCGGCAGGAACAGCGGCCAACGCGCAATACTGTCCGTGGTGAAACCGGCGGTTGTTGCCATCGATACCACCTGGAAGAAGGCCTGGTTCAGGGTCGTGACCGCCGAGTTATAGACATCGTGGAACCACAGTACCAAGGTACAGATGATCACCAGAGTCAGCTGGACGCCAATAAACATCCGGAATTCCGGGTCGCGCCAGTACACCTTCAGGCTCCGTCCGCTAAGCAACGAGAAGTGTAGACCGTAGTTACAGCCTGAGATCAGCAAAAAGATGGCAATGATGGTATTGATTGTCGGGCTGTCGAAGTAGCCGACGCTGGCATCGTGGGTGGAGAACCCGCCGATAGCAATAGTCGCAAAGCTGTGCCCGATGGCATCAAACGCAGGCATCCCGGCAAACCACAGCGCCAGCGCGCAGGCCACCGTCAGCAGGACATAGATAAGCCACAGGGTTTTCGCCGTCTCCGCAATACGCGGGCGCATTTTGTTATCTTTCAGCGGGCCGGGCATCTCCGCCCGGTAAAGCTGCATCCCCCCGACGCCCAGAATCGGCAGGATAGCCACCGCCAGGACAATGATCCCCATACCGCCGAACCACTGAAGCATCTGCCGGTAAAAGAGAATCGCATGCGGGAGCGAATCCAGCCCCACAAGCGTGGTGGCCCCGGTGGTCGTTAATCCGGAGAACGATTCAAAAAACGCATCCGTGACGGTGAGATTCGGTTGTTCGGAGAAGATAAACGGCAGCGCACCCACGCTTCCCAGTACCGTCCAGAACAGGACCACAATCAGAAACCCCTCCCGGGATTTCAGTTCACCTTTCTCACGGCGGTTTGGCCACCACAGCAGGGAGCCAATCGTCAGCGCGACAAAAAAGGTTTGCGTAAATGCACGCCCCGCGCCGTCCCGGTAGATGAGCGCCACCAGTCCGGGAATGATCATTGTCCCGGAGAAAAGTATGACCAGCAATCCAACGATTCGGGTAATGGCACGAAAATGCATCTCTGCCGCTTCCTTAGGTATTCAAAATTGTGAGGTGGGGATTATTCTTCAATCGGCAGTAATTGCAATGAACCGCGACTAAAATCAGCGAGTTTTGCTGAAAAAGCAGCCAGTTCCGCCTGAGGAAGCGCCACGCGTAATTGCACCATTGCCTGATAATCACTCTGTGCGATGACACCGTTAAACTGTTTAAGCAGTGCTTCGATACCCGATAGCTGGGCGTAATCGCATAACAAAGTATATTCCGTAAGTGGCGTTTTGCGGGTTGTTATCAGAAGATTAAGCGCCTGCTGGACACCACCTCCGTAGGCTTTGACCAGCCCTCCGGTGCCTAACAAAATGCCCCCGTAGTAGCGGACCACGACGGCGGTGATTTCACCCACGCCGCTGCCCATCAACTGGGAGAGCATCGGTTTTCCGGCCGTACCCGCCGGTTCACCGTCGTCAGAAAACCCGAGCTGCTGTGAGTCGTCTGGCGGCCCTGCGACCCACGCCACACAGTGATGGCGGGCATCCGGGTGCTGCGCGCGGACGGACTCGACGAACGCCTTCGCCGCCTCCACGCCGTCGGTATGCGCCAACAGCGTGATAAAGCGGCTTTTTTTGATTTCCTCAACAAAGGTGACCGGCTCGGCCGGTATCAGCCAGCTTTCCATCAGGCCAGCTTCAAATCTCGCGTCATGTTCTCAATGCTGTTCTCGTGAATAACCACGTTATCCTCGATACGAATGCCGCCATAAGGCTTCAGCGCTTCAATTTTCTCCCAGTTGAAGTGCTTGCTGAATTGCCCTTCGCGCCACGGCGCCAGCAGGGATTCAATAAAGTAGATGCCCGGCTCGATGGTCAATACCATACGCGGCGCCAGAACGCGGGTGCAGCGCAGATAAGGATATTTAGACGGTGCCGCCAGGTGCGTGCCGGTATCATCCTGCATAAAGCCCGCGACGTCATGAACCTGCAAACCCAGCGGGTGGCCGATACCATGCGGCATAAATGGCCCGGTCAAATCGTTCTCAACCATCGCCTCTTCGCTCATGTCTTTGATAATCTGATGCTTACGCAGCAGTTTAGCGATGCGCTGATGGAACTGGATGTGATAATCCACGTAGCTGGTTCCGGCCTTCATGGTGCCAATCAGCGCCAGCTGTTCGTCGTTCACGTCTTTAATCAATTGCGCAAAATCGGTATCCGCATTCGCCGCCCAGGTACGGGTCAGGTCTGCCGCATAACCATTGTACTCAGCCCCCGCGTCCAGCAGGAAGCTACGCATCTCAGCCGGAACCTGATGATCCAGTTTGGTGTAGTGCAGAACCGAGGCATGTTCATTCAGCGCCACGATGTTGCTGTACGGCACGTCGGTATCGCGGTGGCCGGTCGCCGTCAGGTAAGCCTGATTGATATCGAACTCGCTCATACCGGACTGGAACGCTTCGTGCGCCGCACGGTGGCCATTCACCGCCGTTTTTTGCGCTTCACGCATGCAGTAAAGTTCGTAGTCGGTCTTGTAGGCGCGATAGTAGTGCAGATAATCCAGCACGCCTTTCGGGTTGAGTTTATCTGCCGGAATATCCAGACCCAGCGCGCGCTCAGGAACCGGACCAATGTAGCCGATGTTGCCGCGCGCCGCTGGCAGCTGGCTGCCTATGCCGTCTGCTTTTGGCAGCGCAATCACGTCAATTTCTTCGGTCCAGAATGAGGTCGGCAGCGGCTCCACGTTGTGCCAGTAATCGACCGGCAGGTAGAACCACAGTTTCGGCTTGTTCACGCCATCCACCAGCAGCCAGCAATTTGGAACCTGCGTGACAGGCACCCAGGCTTTAAACTGCGGGTTAACCTTGAAGGGATAAGCATGGTCATCAAGAAAAGTATTCATCAGCTCGCCGGAGTGGATCAGCAGGGCATCCAGCTTGAAGCGGGCCAGTACATCGCGGGTACGTTCCTGTAGGGTAACGATATGATTTTTATAAAGCGAAGCCAGTGAGTCCATCATTCTTCCTTTCGTTTTTTTGACCTCAAGTCATCGCATCTTAGCACACCTCACTCCGGCTGCGTGATTTCCACCGACCGTGATCAGCGCAGCAATTCCTTAATGACTAATTTGCATTTTATTAACATAAATTCCACACTCCGTTTCATCTGGTATGACCAGATCCAATTGCTGGATTCAGGAGACCGACATGCTCTACAAAGGCGACACCCTGTACGTAGACTGGCTGGAAGATGGCATTGCCGAACTGGTGTTCGATGCCCCCGGCTCAGTGAATAAGCTTGATACCGCGACGGTGGCCAGTCTTGGCCAGGCGCTGGATGTACTTGAAAAGCAATCAGATTTAAAAGGGCTGCTGCTGCGCTCCAACAAAGCGGCCTTTATCGTTGGCGCGGATATCACCGAATTCCTGTCGCTGTTCCTGGTGCCCGAAGAACAGCTGAGCCAGTGGCTGCACTTCGCGAACAGCGTCTTTAATCGTCTGGAAGATCTGCCTGTCCCGACCCTTTCTGCCGTCAACGGTTACGCGCTGGGCGGCGGCTGCGAATGCGTGTTAGCCACTGATTACCGTCTGGCGACCCCGGACCTGCGTATCGGCCTGCCGGAAACCAAGCTGGGCATCATGCCGGGCTTTGGCGGCTCCGTCCGTATGCCGCGCATGCTGGGCGCCGACAGCGCGCTGGAGATCATTGCCGCGGGTAAAGACGTCGGCGCAGAACAGGCGCAGAAAATTGGCCTGGTCGACGGCGTTGTAAAACCTGAGAAGCTTGTTGAAGGCGCACTCGCCATTCTGCGTCAGGCCATTAACGGCGACCTCGACTGGAAAGCCAAACGTCAGCCGAAGCTGGAGCCGTTAAAGCTCAGCAAGATTGAAGCCACCATGAGCTTCACTATCGCCAAAGGCATGGTGATGCAGACGGCGGGTAAACACTACCCGGCGCCGATCACGGCGGTGAAAACCATTGAAGCGGCAGCCCGTCTGGGCCGTGATGACGCCCTGAAGCTGGAAAACCAGAGCTTTGTCCCGCTGGCGCACACCAACGAAGCCCGCGCGCTGGTTGGTATCTTCCTTAACGATCAGTTTGTGAAGGGCAAAGCCAAACAACTCACCAAAAACGTTGAAACGCCAAAACACGCGGCGGTACTCGGCGCGGGCATTATGGGGGGCGGCATCGCCTACCAGTCTGCCTGGAAAGGCGTGCCGGTGGTGATGAAGGACATCAACGAGAAATCCCTGACGCTGGGCATGACCGAAGCGGCCAAGCTGCTGAATAAACAGCTTGAGCGCGGCAAAATTGATGGTCTGAAGCTTGCAGGCGTGATCTCCACCATCCAGCCAGTGCTGGAATACAGCGGTTTCGACCGTGTGGACGTGGTGGTTGAAGCGGTCGTCGAGAACCCGAAAGTGAAAAAAGCGGTGCTGGCCGAAACCGAAGACAAGGTGCGTCCGGAAACCGTGCTGGCCTCTAACACCTCCACCATTCCTATCAGCGAACTGGCGAGCGTGCTGAAGCGTCCGGAAAACTTCTGCGGGATGCACTTCTTTAACCCGGTGCACCGCATGCCGCTGGTCGAAGTGATCCGTGGGGAGAAAACCTCCGACGAAACCATCGCCAAAGTGGTGGCGTGGGCGAGCAAGATGGGCAAAACGCCGATCGTCGTTAACGACTGCCCGGGCTTCTTCGTTAACCGCGTGTTGTTCCCTTACTTCGCCGGCTTCAGCCAGCTGCTGCGCGACGGCGCAGACTTCCGCAAAATCGATAAAGTGATGGAAAAACAGTTCGGCTGGCCGATGGGCCCGGCGTATCTGCTGGACGTTGTCGGCATCGATACTGCCCATCACGCGCAGGCGGTGATGGCGGCGGGCTTCCCGCAGCGCATGCAGAAAGACTATCGCGACGCCATTGACGCCCTGTTCGACGCCAATCGCTTTGGTCAGAAAAACGGTCTGGGCTTCTGGCGCTATAAAGAAGACAGCAAAGGCAAACCGAAAAAAGAAGAAGATGCGGCGGTGGATGGCCTGCTGACCGACGTCAGTCAGCCGAAACGCGACTTCACTGACGACGAGATCATCGCCCGGATGATGATCCCGATGATCAACGAAGTGGTGCGCTGCCTCGAAGAAGGCATTATCGCCAGCCCGGCAGAAGCGGATATGGCGCTGGTGTACGGCCTCGGCTTCCCTCCGTTCCACGGCGGCGCGTTCCGCTGGCTGGATACGCTCGGCAGCGCTCGCTATCTCGATATGGCTCAGCAGTACCAGCACCTCGGCCCGCTTTATGAGGTGCCGGAAGGTCTGCGTAACAAAGCGCGTCATAACGAACCCTACTACACAGCAGTTGAGCCAGCCCGTCCGGTTGGCGCGCTGAAAACGGCTTAAGGAGTCACAATGGAAAAGGTTGTCATTGTTGATGCGATTCGCACCCCGATGGGCCGTTCAAAAGGCGGTGCGTTCCGTAACGTGCGCGCGGAAGACCTCTCCGCGCACCTGATGCGTAGCCTGCTGGCGCGTAACCCGGCGCTGGACCCTGCTGCGCTGGACGATATCTACTGGGGCTGCGTCCAGCAGACGCTGGAGCAGGGCTTCAACATTGCCCGTAACGCGTCCCTGCTGGCGGAGATCCCGCACTCGGTTCCGGCCGTCACCGTCAACCGTCTTTGCGGTTCGTCGATGCAGG
>NZ_QFRV01000126.1:0-7127 GCF_004136805.1 Enterobacter cloacae complex sp. GF14B | reverse complement strand
CTCATCAAGGCGCGGGAATAAAATCCCATTCAGACGCCGGATAGATTCAAGCAAGCCAACTTGTCGTCAAAATCGGTGTTGCAAAAACGGGAGTGACCATAGATTCCGTTTTCTGAGACGACCCCTGGATAGGCCAGGTTATATGCTGCGCCTGTGGTCATTTGCTCGATGACCGCAGGTGCATAACCTTCTGCTTCCAGCTTACGATATGCAGCCCGGTAGTCTCTTTGGGTTTTCAGCGGGTATATCTTTCCGCCTTTACCATCGAAAGCGATAAACCAGAAATCGTCCGTGCCAGTTTCCAGATTTCTGCAACGTTTCAGATGCCATCCGCCTTCTCTCGCCCAGATGGTACGGTTATTTCTGGCATTCGTTTTGTCATAACCGTTCTCGTCAAGCCAGCTATCAAAGCTGGTCAGCCCCAGATCCTGAACCTCCAGAGAAGGCACTCGAATGACCTGCAAGGTATGGCGGGGTCTTGGCTCTCTCATCTTGATCTCTTCCTAGCGCTGGTCTGGGAAATACGGATATTGCGGGCCATATTCATAGTCATGCGGGCCTGGCTCAACTTCCCAGAATGGACGGCCGCTAATTGTCTTTGGACCGCGCTCGTTTACGATGTCTTCTACATCCTGAATATTAAATGGCATCGTTGCCAGTAACAGCTGATCTTCGGGTGTCAGCGTCACAGTTGCACCGTCGATACGGCTGTAAAGGTCGGCAAACTGTTTACCTGCACCGTGCAACCGGTGCTCCGCTACACTTCTGATTGCGTGTAAGTCCAGCTCCGCCGCTTCCATGCGATCCACGTATAGTTTCATTTCTTTACGCAAAGCGCTCAGCTCACGGGCTTTAATAAACCCGCAGGCGTACCCACCCAGGGCGATAACTGCAATGATTGCTAAAATTGCCATTTTTTTCTCTCACGTGATTGCGGCCGTTACTCTAGTCTTAATGTGAAGTCTGGGAATTCGCTGGATGTTAAGTACGTTTTCATCCCCAGACTGACAGATGCTAAGGCGCGATCCCAACACTCCATTTGTAAGTATCAGGCCCATCTTCTCCGCTGGTGGCATCTGCTACAATCTGTGCATAACGTTCTCCAGCAAGTTCTCTTACCATCTGATCCACGACCCATTGCAGATGATGCATTTCATCGGTTCCGCCGTAACGACAAGCCAACTCAATAGCCCGCTCTATTCTTTTTTGTTCTTCAGTCATACTGAATCCTCACGCTTACATCAGCTATTCTGAAAACATGCACACTATAAATTGCGGCTGTCATTTCTCAGCCAGGCGCCTGCATTGCTGCCTCATTCCATCAAAAATACTTTCCGCAAGCTGCTGGGGGAACTGGTCCGGAAGAAGCCCGCTAACACGTTCAATGACACCCGGGGTTCTGGCGATGATTTCCTCTATCATCGCCTCTGTCTGCTGTTTACTCAGGCCGGTTATCTCACCATGCCTGATCCAGTGGCGTCGTTGTATTCGATATATCTGGTAATAGTTGCTACTGCCACGTACGGCCATCGCCAGTTTGCACTTCTGCCAGGATATCTGATTGTTCCCATGACCGATCACCGGCCATGCCGACAACACATCATAGAGTGGTGTAAGGTGATAACGTCCCTGTGGCCCAATAGAAATACTGAAATTTTTAGCGTGGCCATCTGTTGCGGCCATCATCCAGAAAACTATCTGCGTCATAAAAAACTGCGCTTTGTCACGCTCAGCACGGTCTGAATTACTCAGAACTTCCATAATTTCCGATATACCTGGCCCGCCGTCCGCCTGATATTTTCGTAATGGCGAAATGCCCAGGGCCTGACACATATCCTCCTGGGGTAAACGAATGATCCATTGTCCGTTTCCTGACCATTTTCGGTCAAAACGTTCTACCACCAGCGCTTTCTGATCTTCAAAGTGAGCAATCTGCGTTCTTGCCACGGGGAGCCCGTACTGTTCGAGAAGTACCGAGCAGAGCCATTCATTTTCAACCGACGAGCGCATGTCGGCTTTCATGTTCCCCACAAGTCCGAGCGGTAGCTTGAATATATGCGTCGTTGGTGTATTACCCTCCGGCATACACCACCGATCTTCATGCCACAGTAGGGCTGTTTTCTCCTGAGCACCGGCAATAGATAAACGTAAGTCGTCGTTATCTTCTGGCCTGCCCGGTAGCAATGTCTCCGTGGTATTACGCAAAGTTGCCGCAATTTCTGATTCAGTAAGCGGGTGATACTTCACGGAATATAAATCTGTGGGTTCATCTCCGTCATGAAGCAGCTGTATCGCGCCCACGCAGTCTTTTCCCAGCTCCGTCAGAAGATCAAAAGGCTCCAGGCTATCGGCCTTGTAACGCATTGCCAGACGTCTGCGTATGCCTTCGCTGTCCGGGAGTAAATTATCAAAATAGTCACGTACCACATTTCCACGCCAGACCTGGTTCCCGGGAGTAAAAGGAAGGGACAATGACAGCGGCCTTCCCTGTTCGTCTGCACTCCAGTCAGGAAGGTATTGTAAGCTGTCTACCCCTTTACTTTTTTCCCAGTATCCGACTTTGATTCCGTTCATCCAGATTGCCAGACGCTGCTGTTTCCGGCTCATATCGTTACCATTTCTCCTGTCGTGCAGGTGAGTTTGATTTAAGCATTTCTTCCGTCTGCTTCCCCTCTGAAGAGGCGGTTGTCGAGGAGAAGCTGATTTTTACGCCCAGGATAGAAAACACCTTGAATAGCCGTTCAATGCTCGCACTGGCAGGGTTGGCTTCCAGACGTGAGTATGTCTGTTGAGTGACCCCTAACCTTTCGGACAGGTCTTTTTGCGTCAGGCCATTCGCCTTGCGAAAACCAATGAGCAAGGGACGCAACTGGTTGAGCGTGTTTAACGGGTAATCATTATTGATCATAAGCTGGCCTCAGTAGTTCCTCTGATACACCTTGTACGCTGTTTTCTAAACATACACCCTAAAAGCTGTAATATCAAATTAACAGCCTAAAAGCTGTTAAATAGAGAGTACAACCTTTAGGCTGTTACTAAGTGGCAGCATAAATCTTTATGAGGTTTGATATGAGAGAACTATCAATAATAAGCCGTTACGCTCGTACAGCATCCGGTAAGAGAGCTGACAGATCAGGATCATCGGTAAACGAGAAGCGGAGTATCTTATGGCCCTGTTGTGAGCTGTATAAATAACTACGAGCTACTCTCTGCCTCGGGGAGGAGGCAGAGAGAGTATTAAAAGCAAAGGCAGACATTTTTAGCAGCTGGTGGGCTATGGGGTTCCGGAGGTGCTCCGGTGAATGTTACTTGACTGGCAAGTTTCCTGCTCTGATGGTCAATGCCTCGATGCTGTCTATATTGTTCTGAAGCCGTTCCAGTTCTGCCTTTTCAATACCGGCCCAAAGCTTTAAGTGTCGCTGATAAAGGGACCACTTGAGTGAGTGAAAACCATTCCAGGCCAACCCCATCCAGGAGGCGTAATTCGCATTGAGAATATTGCCGGTGATATACATTTTACCTGCGTTAACAGCACTGGAAGTTCCATAACCCAGGGCAAGCATCATCCGGAAGCGTGGATTTAGCCGCAACGGCATGGTATCCAGTAAGGTCTCCCCAAAAGCTCCTTTTCCCAGCGATACCTGTTTCGCCACATAGAAAACCCGCATCAAAACTTCCATTATGCTCATCGGAATACTTGTCACGATAAACTGACGAAAGTCATACCCGTTGACATACATGTACTCTATTTGTTTGCCGAAGTTAGAACTCCCCACAGGGATCCCCTCAAGCATACGAAGTAGCCCCATAAAAGGAGCCGGTAACCCCATGCCACGGTTTCCTTTTGCTGAGGGGGCATTAACATCCGATGCCAGGTGTCCAAACATTCTGGCGATGAGCCTGAAAATATTGGTTTCGTCTGTAACGCCTTTACTGGAAGGATAAACCACGATCTGTCCATTCTGAACCACCGTACAGGTCCCGTTCAGCATATCCTTTATACCGAAAATAATGCCCAGTACGGGATCGTGTGACAAAGCTCTTAAGCGGTGATTTGTGGGAGACAAAACGCCACCGGCCGCACCCACTAAATCGCTGCTGATCGAACTGTCTGGTGCCCCTATAGGGAACAAATCTGAGAGTTTTGTACTCAGGTCCTCCGGCAAAATGGCATTGAAGGCTTTCTGCACCTGTTTATTGAAAATACCATCCACTTCTGCCGTAAAGCTCACCGTAGGTTTTGGCGGGGCTCTGACGCAAAGTAAATCCAGCATGGATGCTATGAGCCCGCATCCGCAGGCAATAGCATAATCCCAGGCGTCGAGTGCGTAGCGATCATTAAATTCTTTAATATGATTCTGGATCCGGGCATCTACAACAGCCAAGTCATCCGTGGAGAGTATTGTGGCCAGTCCAATATCACCGCATACACGCTGGTTAGCCTCGCTATATATAGTCTTGAGACCAGTAGAATGCATGGCAGTATCTGAAGGGGTCATTTCTCGCAGATGATGTTCTTTAAGCGCCAGATGCTCCGCTTCATCAAGTTCAGTGCCGCTGATTAGCCCGGTCAACTGTGCCTTAAGGCTCTCTATATCACTGTTAATTGTCTCGTGAGCGTTCGCGATATCCTGACCACGGAGCTGAATATAACGGATGGCCCTGAACTCATCATCATAAGGAGACTGACTCATGTGTTTACCTCACCGCGACCAGGCTACCTTTTGGAGCTTTCTTAGTAAGCATGTCGATTGTTGCCTTGATGCCAGCAATTTCTGCCTTAAAATATTCCGCATTCGACATCAACCTTTCCTGAACTTCGTAGAGCTTTTGGATGGCCTGACTAAGGGCGGCTGTCAGTTTCGCATTTTTTTTGTGTTTCACTATCGCGTACCCGCCAATCCCTAACACAGCTACAGGTGCGGCCAATACCGCAATGCCTGCAACCATACCGCCACCGACGATAGACCCTGCTGTAGCGAGCCCGGAGGTTATGCCTGCTGCTGACACTCCCGTTGTACCAAGCGTATAGAGAGCACCGAAGGAAGCCGCTGCGCCTACGCCTGACCCCGCCAAAGCTGCTGCGCCCTCAGTAATACCCGGGAACTTATTTTCAAGCGCCTGAAGAGCACTTGTAACTTCATCCATTGCCTTCTTGCGAATTTTTTCGAGCTCTTCAGTTTCGGTAGCGTCCATTACAGGCCTCGTATTCATAACTTGCTGTGTGATAGGTGAAAAAGAGCACCATAAAAGTGATGAAGAAATCATGACTTACTATTGTGGCACTTTCGAGTTCATGTTTGTCAGTTTCAATGCTGTTGCTGTTAGTAAGGGCAGACGCCATATCGGGCAGACCCAAAATAACTATCGTGCCAGCGTCATTTTGGAACTGACTTTGCTAAAAATCAGTAGCGGACTGAACAGACATGTGTGGATTTGAATCTGGGCAGGTTCCAGACATTATTCCAACCAGACTTCCAATGACAAAATGCTCGTCATTCTCGGAGACGACATAGGGTCCACCAGAGCAACCATCGGTGTTGAAATGTGCTATTACAAAGCGAGTTGTGAGATGTTGGGGAGAATGATTTGAGCAATTTAAAGGCCAAATGCCTGAAACTTCACCAGGGAATGTCGAAATTGTTGTCTCATTCATTGGATATCCGACACCCAATGTACCCATGCCAGCTGCGGGAGCCAGGACCTTAAAGTAACTACTTACAGGCTGTTGTATTCCAGCTGGTAATACGATTTCTGCACTGTCAACAAACGGAATGCCGTCTTTAAAGTCTGCCCTGTCATTAGCCTCATTGAGAATGAAATCGACTAGAACAGGCTCTTCGTTCACCAGTCCTTGATGGTTAAGAAATTTGACGTAAAGTTTAAGTGTATTGCTGACGGGATAAATTTTTCCAAGAGCATTGGTAACAACATGGGCTGCGGTGAGAATCTTTTGCTGCTGACCATTATCGAAACCAAACGCAGTTGCTTCGAGATGGCTACTAAAATGAGGATCATTGCTTACATAGATTTTACAAACGTAGTTTTCAAACATTATTTCCTCCTTTTGCCGGTACCTAATCAGTTACACGGCTGCATGTTATAAACAACTAAACTCGCTTCCTGATATTTGAGTTTGTATGTTTTGCCAGGCACCAGCTCACCTCTGAAACACGGTTAGTCTCCTCCATGACATGGTTATGGCGATGGTCAGAAACTGTTATCGACGAAAGGCTGGAATTCCTTTAATGGCATTATCCATTTCAAGTCGTATGTCCTGAACGGGAGCGTATATTTTTATGATTCCAGATCTTAACCCTGAAACATTCCCCGTATCAAAACTGACCCGTTACAGATAAGTCACCACCGGTGCTGTCGATTAATTTAGTGAATTGCATGTCCTCATCCCATAAAGGGTAGGGCCTACCCCCGGCATCGAGCAAACCTGACCACCCTGCCCTTATTAAGACCCCACATGCGGCAATGGTGCCCTGTCCACGTCGCCCGCGAACTTTGAGGAAATGGGGAGAAAATAAAAAGAAAACAAAAAGTTATCGGCTGAAGTACCGGCGCAGATCGGGAATCAGGCGAAGCCTGACAGCACGTTAGGGCCTGGCAGGGGGCTTGAGGGATGAGGACATGCAATTGTGATAACCTTCCCGCCACGGGGTCGGTTAAATTCGTATCCTGCCGGTGCAATTCCAACGGCCGCGTTACCAGTTCGCCGGGTAGCATGGCCAGCAAAGCCAGGCATCGAGCACCCGGGTTTCACTGACGGCCGCTGCATAGACGCCGGTATCCGGGAAGAAATAAACCGGGGTGGCGTTGTTCAGCTGGTCGCCTTCATCGGCCAGAGCGCCGATCACCTCATGAGGCTTAAGCAGCATATCCGTTAAATATTCATCCGGGTGGATGGCATTCAGCGATATGGCCATCTCCAGAAATTCATCCAGGGTATGGCGGGTACGATACCCCCGGAAAACCTCGTATGAAGGCGTGAGGCACTGTTGCAAATAGTCGGTGGTGATAAACTTATCATCCCCTTTTGCTGATGGAGCTGCACATGAACCCATTCAAAGGCCGGCATTTTCAGCGTGACATCATTCTGTGGGCCGTACGCTGGTACT
>NZ_QFRV01000125.1:0-7203 GCF_004136805.1 Enterobacter cloacae complex sp. GF14B | reverse complement strand
CCCATTTCGCGGGAACCAGACGCGCGCTCACCTCCACCAGACGCTTCAGGAACGCATCCCCCTGCGCGCCGCGCTTAACCAGCAGGCGGCGGGCGCATGTGCAGCGCTGTCCGGCGGTAATGAACGCCGACTGAATGGTCAAGTGGACCGCGGCATCGATATCCTCCGGATCTTCCACAATCAGTGGGTTGTTGCCGCCCATCTCCAGCGCCAGAATTTTTTCCGGTTGCCCCGCCAGCTGACGATGCAGCTGATAGCCCGTTCCGGCACTGCCGGTAAACAGCAGACCGTCAATGTCACTCAGCGCACTCAGCGCCTGACCGGTTTCACGCCCGCCCTGCACCAGATTCAGCACCCCCGGCGGCAGCCCCGCCTGCTCCCAGAGTTTTACCACTGCTTCTCCGGTTAAGGGGGTTAACTCACTCGGCTTGAAGATGACGGTATTCCCCGCCAGCAGCGCAGGCACAATGTGCCCGTTCGGCAGATGCCCGGGGAAGTTATACGGGCCAAACACCGCCAGTACCCCGTGCGGACGGTGGCGCAGCGTGGCAGCGCCGTCTGGCATCTCGGTATGCTGCTCGCCGGTGCGGGTATGGTACGCCTTCACCGATATCGCAATTTTGTTGATCATCGCCGTGACTTCGGTTGTTGCCTCCCAGCGCGGCTTACTGGTTTCGCAGGCAATGATGCGGGTCAGCTCGGCTTTATTGGCCTCCAGCAGCGCAGCAAATTTCTCAACCAACGCCTGGCGCTCGAAGAATGGCCGTTTCGCCCACGCCGGAAACGCGCGGCGTGCAGCCTGACAGGCCTGCTCAACCTGCCCGGCGCTTGCGTCGTTCCCAGACCAGAGCACCTCCTGGCCGACCGGGTTAGTTTTTGTCCGCGCGTCACCTTCGCCCGTAACCCAGTCACCGTTAATCCATAGAGTCATGCTGTTTTCTCCTCAGGGCAGAGCCGCACCAGGCGAACCGTGTCGCCAGCGTTACATTTCAGGGCATCCAGTTGCGCAGCCGTCAGTACCAGACGCTCGCATGATGGGTTGGTTCGCACCAGCATGGCGCGGAAGTTGGTGTAATTCTCGTTCGAAACCAGGCAGGCTGGCCACTCGCCCGGCGCGGGCTGGCCTTCTGAAACCTCAACCAGGCGGCTTTTACGGATGGCGCGAACGCGGTCAATGTCGCATTCCAGCGTCGGGCCGCCGTCGAAGATGTCGACGTAGTTACGGTAGCGAAATCCCTCTTTCTCCAGCACCGCGCGGGCCGGGGCGGTTTGCGGGTGAACTTCGCCGATCACCGCCTGCGCTTCTGGCGTTAGGAAATGGGTATAAATAGGATGCTTCGGCATCAACTCGGCGATAAACGCCTTCTGACCGGTGCCGCACAGGTAATCCGCCCGGCTAAATTCCATGGAGAAGAAGCGTTCGCCCAGACTCTCCCAGAACGGCGAGTAGCCCGTCTCATCAATCACGCCGCGCATCTCCGCGACCACTTTTTCGTTGAAGCGGTCGCGAAAGGCGGCCATAAACATAAAGCGCGATTTGGAGAGCAGATAACCGTTGCCCTCTTTGCGCCAGTCCGGATCGAGAAACAGGGTGCAGAGTTCGCTGGCGCCGGTATGGTCATTACAGAGGAAGAGCGTCGGCAGCGCGTTGTAAACGTTCAGCTCTTTCGAAGCGTGGACCATCGTGCCGACGCGGTAGTTGTACCACGGATCATTAAGCCCGACGGCCACCTCGATAGCGCAAATCCCCGCCACGGTCCCCGTGTCGGTATCTTCTAGCACGAACACATAGCCCTGTTCGCTTTTTGGCAACGTCCCCTGCCAGGTTTGCAGGGCGCGCTCAATGCGCGCCGACAGCGTTTTTTCATCGGCAGGCAGCGAGGTCAGCCCGCCCCCTGTCTTACCGGCAAGCTGCATAAGCCCGGCGAGATCGCCGTGCGCAACGGGACGGATGACCATCATGATGACACCCCGGACTTCACCTGTTCGCAGGCCAGCGCAAAACGATCTAAGCCAGTTCTGACCTCTTCCTCGCTGACGATCAGCGCAGGGGCAAACCGCACCACGTTAGCACCGGCAATCAGCACCATTACGCCCTGCTTTGCCGCTTCCTGTGAAATCAGCTTCGCTTTGCCGGCAAACTCAGGGGCAAGCTCACAGCCTATTAACAGCCCCAGACCGCGGATCTCTTTGAACAGGCCAGTTTTGCTGTTAATGGCCGTGAGTCGCTCAACAAACCACTGGTGACGCTGCTTCACGCCGTTCAGCACCTCAGGGGTGTTGATGATATCCAGCACCTGTCCGGCGACAGCGGTTGCCAGCGGGTTGCCGCCGTATGTGGTGCCATGAGTGCCCACGGTCATCACGCTGGCGAATTTTTCGGTGGTCAGCATCGCCCCCACCGGGAAACCGCCGCCGAGCGCTTTGGCTGTTGAGAGCACATCCGGGGTCACGCCATAGTGCATGTAGGCATACAGCTCACCCGTGCGGCCCACGCCGGTCTGGACTTCGTCAAAAATCAGGACCGCGTTATGCCGATCGCACAGCTCGCGCAGCCCTTGCAGGAACGCTTTCTGGGCGGGCATGACACCGCCTTCCCCCTGCATGGGCTCGACAATCACCGCACAGGTGGTGTCGTCAATCAGCTCGCTGGCAGAGTGTAAATCGTTATACGCCGCATGACGGATATCCGGCGGCAGCGGCGCAAAATCCTGAGAATATGAGGGCTGACCGCCCGCACTGACGGTAAACAGCGTGCGGCCATGGAAAGCATTTTTAAAGGCTACGATGCCGCTCTTATGCGCGCCGAATTTATCGTGCGCATATTTGCGCGCCAGCTTCAGCGCCGCTTCGTTCGCTTCCGCGCCGGAGTTACAGAAAAAGACTTTTTCTGCGAAGGTGGCGTCTATCAGCTTCTTCGCCAGACACAATGCCGGTTCGTTGGTATAACCGTTGCCGGTATGCCAGAATTTCGCCGCCTGGTCATTCAGCGCCTGCCGCAACGCCGGGTTTGCATGCCCCAGCGCATTCACCGCAATCCCACCTGCAAAGTCGATATACTCTTTGCCCTGCTGATCCCACAGGCGAGAGCCTTCCCCACGTACCGGAATAAAAGCCGCCGGAGCGTATACCGGCATCATCCATTCATCGAAATTTTCACGCGTAACTGACAGAGACATAGCGACCTCATCCGGTAAATAAAAGGTTGTTTAAATGTTAAATAATTGAGTGTTTGCACTGTGAATGTAGATTGCAGCGTTCGTGCCAGCCAGCGATAAAAATGCATAAATGGGTTTGGGTAACAGAATATCAATGAGTTACAATATGGAGATATTCACTTATAATGCATAAATAGTGAATATTTTTACGACAAGCGGCGCTTTGCCGCATGAAAACAAGAAAGAGTATGCAGAGGCCAAATATAATTCTGGAATTGTGATCGCTCGCGAAATTTATCGGTCGTTTACGCCCTGTTCGAGGGCAAAACGCGCCGAAATGGTGCAAATATTGCACCGTTGGCATTATCTGTCGCAGTAATTGGGCGAAGCGGATAACAGACGACGTAAATTCTGCTACCATCCTTGCACTATTCACCTTGCATTGGCAGCGACTATGAAATTTGTCTCTTTTAATATCAACGGCCTGCGTGCCCGCCCTCACCAGCTTGAAGCGATTGTTGAGCAACATCAGCCAGATGTGATCGGCTTGCAGGAGACAAAAGTTCACGACGATATGTTCCCGCTCGAAGAGGTAGCGAAGCTGGGCTATAACGTTTTTTACCACGGTCAGAAAGGCCACTACGGCGTTGCGCTGCTGACCAAAGATACGCCGGTGTCGGTGCGCCGTGGCTTCCCGGGTGACGGTGAAGAGGCGCAGCGCCGCATCATCATGGCGGAAATTCCTTCCGCACTCGGCAATGTGACCGTCATCAACGGCTATTTCCCGCAGGGTGAAAGCCGCGATCATGAAACCAAATTCCCGGCCAAAGCGAAGTTTTATCAGGATCTGCAAAACTACCTGACAACCGAACTCAAAAAAGAAAACCCGGTGCTGATAATGGGCGACATGAATATCAGCCCGACGGATCTGGATATCGGTATTGGCGAAGAGAACCGTAAGCGCTGGCTGCGCACCGGCAAATGCTCTTTCCTGCCGGAGGAGCGCGAGTGGATGGAGCGCCTGCTGGGTTGGGGGCTGGTGGATACTTTCCGCACGGCTAACCCGGAAACGCAGGACCGTTTCTCGTGGTTTGACTACCGCTCTAAAGGCTTTGATGACAACCGGGGCCTGCGTATTGATCTGCTGCTGGCGAGCGCCCCCCTGGCCGAACGCTGCATCGAAACCGGTATCGACTATGACATCCGCAGCATGGAAAAGCCGTCCGACCATGCGCCGGTATGGGCAACGTTCAAGCTGTAAACTTCAGTGAATATTAAAAAAATCAGTCTCCTGTGCGCCCTTCTGGGCGCATTTGTTTTAATTGTTGTTTTGCTTCCTCCGGGCATGCTCTCCCTCGACACGCTAAAAATACACCAGCAAACGTTGCTCGCTCGTGTGGAGCAAGCGCCCCTTCAGAGCGCGCTGTTCTATTTTGCGGTTTACGTTCTGCTCTCCGCGCTATCGATCCCCGGAGCCGCGCTTCTGACGCTGCTCGGCGGGGCGCTTTTCAGCCTGTGGGAGGCGACGCTGTTGGTGTCATTTGCCTCGACGCTCGGCGCCACGCTTGCCATGCTCGTCAGCCGTTATCTGCTGCGCGACTGGGTGCAGCGGCGCTTTGCCGCACAGATGAGCACGATAGATGCGGGAATGGATCGCGACGGCGCACGCTACCTTTTTGCCCTGCGCCTGATGCCGTTGTTCCCGTTCTTTCTGGTCAATTTGCTGATGGGGCTAACCCGTCTCAGGGTGCGTCACTACTGGTGGGTCAGCCAGCTTGCGATGCTACCTGCCACCGTCATTTATCTGAACGCCGGACGCGAGCTGGGAAAACTTACCTCGCTGCGAGATATTCTGTCGCCGGGACTGCTGTTCGCCTTTACACTGTTAGGGTTATTACCGCTGGTCACTCGCTGGCTGTTTTCCCGTTACATCCCTTCGATTAAAAAGTGAGGCATTATGCGCCGGGTGCGTTTTTGCGCGTTTCTGACGAGTCTGCTGCTGGCAACCTCTGCCTTCGCCGCAAAGAGCTGGCAATCCATTCAGCAACAGGCCACCGGGCAGACCGTCTGGTTTAACGCCTGGGGCGGTGACGAGGCCGTTAACCGCTACCTCGACTGGGTAAGCGGCGAGATGAAAACGCACTACGCCATCAACCTGAAGATCGTTCATCTGGCCGATGCCGCCGACGCGGTGAAGCGGATCCAGACGGAACATGCCGCAGGACGTAGCAGTAACGGGTCGGTGGATCTGCTCTGGGTAAACGGGGAAAACTTCCGCAACCTGAAAGCGGCAAACCTGCTGCTCACCGGCTGGGCGCAAACCCTGCCCAACTGGCGCTACGTCGATACCCGTAAACCGGTAACGGAAGATTTTGCCATCCCGACCGATGGGGCAGAATCCCCGTGGGGCGGCGCGCAATTAACCTTTATCGCCCGTAAAGCGAGTACGCCGACACCACCGGCAGATCCCCACGCGCTGCTGGTATACGCCCGACAGCACCCTGGCAAGGTGAGCTATCCGCGACCGCCGGATTTTACCGGCACGGCGTTTCTTGAGCAGCTACTGCTGGCGCTGACCGCCCATCCGGAGGCGTTAAAAAACGCGCCAGACAGTACCTTTGCGCAGGTCACCGCGCCGCTGTGGGATTACCTTGATACGCTGCACCCCCTGCTGTGGCGCGAAGGGAACGATTTTCCTCCGTCGCCTGCGCGCATGGATACGCTGCTGGCCAGCGGCAGTCTGAACCTGTCGCTCACCTTTAACCCCGCCCATGCGATGCAAAAGGTGGCGAGCGGTGAACTGCCTGCCGACAGCTACAGTTTCGGCTTTCTCAAAGGCATGATCGGCAACGTCCATTTTGTCGCCATCCCGGCAAACGCCAGCGCGAGCGCAGGTGCGAAAGTGGTGGCGAATTTCCTGCTGTCACCACAGGCGCAGATCCGCAAAGCTAATCCTGACGTCTGGGGTGACCCGAGCGTGCTGGATGGCGAAAAACTGCCTGCGAAAGCGGCAAAACAGCTTCGCGCCTTTACCCCATCAAGCACGCCTGATGTGCTTCCCGAACCGCACGCCGCCTGGGTTAACGCCCTGGAGCAGGAATGGCTTCGCCGCTACGGAACCCGCTAAGCGGGCTGGTCTGGGCGGCAATGGCGGTCATCTATCTGCCCCTGCTTCCCGCCAGCGGCATGCTGCTGGCCCCGGCGTTTTCTCCCGGCAACTGGGCGACGCTGTTTGCCGACCCGCAGCTGCCGCAGGCGCTGGCCGCCACGCTGGTTTCCACGCTTATCGCGACGCTGGGCTCACTGTTTATCGCCCTGACCCTGCTTGCGCTTCTCTGGCCGGGTGAAGGCTGGCAGCGCCTGAGCACCCGTCTGCCGTGGCTGTTAGCCGTGCCGCACGTCGCCTTCGCCACCAGCGCGCTGCTGCTGTTTGCGGAAGGGGGGCAGTTTTACCGGATCTGTACAGTCTGTTCGCCGCAGCTTGACCGCTACGGTATCGGGCTTGGCCTGACGCTTGCGGTCAAAGAGAGCGCGTTCGTTCTGTGGACAATCTACGCCGCGCTGCCTGAAAAGCGCCTCGTACAGCAGAAAATTGTCCTGCATACCTTCGGCTACGGACGAATGCAGGCGCTCAACTGGCTCGTCCTCCCGGCAATCGCCCCCGCGCTGGGCGCCGTGATGCTGGCGGTGCTCGCCTGGTCGCTTTCCGTGGTGGATGTGGCGATCGTGCTCGGGCCGGGCAACCCGCCTACGCTGGCGGTGCTGGCCTGGCAGTGGCTCACCCAGGGCGATGCGCAGCAGCAAACCAAGGGAACGCTGCTGTGTCTGGTGTTGCTCCTGCTGCTGGCGGCGCTTGCCGCGGTGGGATACGGCTTCTGGACGGCATGGCGGCACGCCCAGCGTGCTCCCTCCGGGGTTCGTCGCGCTTCGCATAGTGTGCTGCCCGCACGGGTGCTGGGCGGGTTACTGCCGCTGTGCGGCGTGCTCTGTGCGCTGGTTCTGCTGATGCTGGCACGCCGGGACGACATCGGCCCCGTCAGCGACA
>NZ_QFRV01000124.1:0-7419 GCF_004136805.1 Enterobacter cloacae complex sp. GF14B | reverse complement strand
GTGCGCGACATGTACGGCCTGGTGCCGGTTGGCCTGCCTGACGAGCGTCGCCTGGTGCTGCCGGACGACTGGCCGGATGAACTCTATCCGCTGCGCAAGGACAGCATGGACTACCGCCAGCGCCCGGCCCCAACCACCGACAGCGAAACCTACGAGTTCATCAACGAGCTGGGCAGCAAGAAGAATAACGTGGTGCCGATTGGCCCGCTGCACGTTACCTCTGACGAACCGGGCCACTTCCGCCTGTTCGTCGACGGCGAGAACATTATCGACGCCGACTACCGCCTGTTCTACGTCCACCGCGGCATGGAGAAGCTGGCGGAGACCCGCATGGGCTACAACGAAGTCACGTTTCTTTCTGACCGCGTGTGCGGCATCTGCGGCTTTGCCCACAGCACCGCCTACACCACCTCGGTGGAAAACGGCATGGGGATCGTGGTGCCGGAACGCGCGCAGATGATCCGCGCCATTCTGCTGGAGGTGGAGCGCCTGCACTCGCACCTGCTGAACCTCGGCCTGGCCTGCCATTTCGTCGGATTTGACTCCGGGTTTATGCAGTTCTTCCGCGTGCGCGAGGCGTCGATGAAGATGGCGGAGATCCTTACCGGGGCGCGTAAAACCTACGGCCTGAACCTGATCGGCGGGATCCGCCGCGACCTGCTGAAAGACGACATGATCCAGACCCGCCAGCTGGCGCAGCAGATGCGCCGGGACGTGCAGGAGCTGGTGGATATGCTGCTCAGCACGCCCAACATTGAGCAGCGCACCGTCGGGATTGGTCGTCTTGACCCGGAAATCGCCCGCGACTTCAGTAACGTTGGTCCGATGGTGCGCGCCAGCGGCCACGCCCGCGATACCCGCGCCGATCACCCGTTCGTCGGCTACGGCCTGCTGCCGATGACCGTGCACAGCGAGCAGGGCTGCGACGTCATCTCCCGTCTGAAGGTGCGCATCAACGAGGTATTCACCGCGCTGAACATGATCGACTACGGCCTCGATAACCTGCCGGGCGGCCCGCTGATGGTGGAAGGCTTCACCTACATTCCAAACCGCTTTGCCCTCGGCTTTGCCGAAGCGCCGCGCGGGGACGACATCCACTGGAGCATGACCGGCGACAACCAGAAGCTCTACCGCTGGCGCTGCCGTGCGGCGACCTACGCCAACTGGCCAACCCTGCGCTACATGCTTCGCGGCAACACGGTCTCCGACGCGCCGCTGATCATCGGCAGCCTCGACCCGTGTTACTCCTGCACCGACCGCATGACCGTCGTGGACGTGCGCAAGAAGAAAAGCCAGGTGGTGCCGTACAAAGAGCTTGAGCGCTACAGCATCGAACGTAAGAACTCGCCGCTGAAATAAGGATTCGCCATGTTTACCTTTATCAAAAAAGTGATCAAAACCGGCGCGCAGACCAGCGGTTATCCGCTGGAGCCGATCCCGGTTGATAAAAACTTTCGCGGCAAGCCGGAGCACAACCCGCAGCAGTGCATCGGCTGCGCGGCCTGCGTCAACGCCTGCCCGTCGAATGCCTTAACGGTGGAAACGGACCTGAAAACCGGCGAGCTGGCCTGGCAGTTTAACCTCGGGCGCTGCATCTTCTGCGGCCGCTGCGAGGAGGTCTGCCCGACGGTCGCCATTCGCCTGTCTCAGGAGTACGAGCTGGCGGTGTGGAAAAAAGAGGACTTCCTCCAGCAATCGCGCTTTGCGCTGTGCAACTGCCGCGTCTGCAAGCGTCCGTTCGCCGTGCAAAAAGAGATCGACTACGCCATCGCGCTGCTGAAGCACAACGGCGACGTCCGCGCGGAGCATCACCGTGAAAGCTTCGAAACCTGCCCGGAGTGCAAGCGTCAGAAATGCCTGCTGCCGTCTGACCGCATCGATTTAACCCGCCATATGAGAGAGGCCAGCTGATGGAAAACTTACTCGGCCCGCGCGACGCTAACGGCATTCCGGTGCCGCTGACGGTGGAGGAGTCCATCGCCAGCATGAAGGCGTCGCTGCTGAAAAAAATCAAACGCTCGGCCTACGTCTATCGCGTGGACTGCGGTGGCTGCAACGGCTGCGAGATTGAGATCTTCGCTACGCTGTCGCCGCTGTTTGACGCCGAGCGCTTCGGCATCAAGGTGGTGCCGTCCCCGCGCCACGCGGATATCCTGCTGTTCACCGGCGCGGTCACCCGCGCGATGCGCTCGCCTGCGCTACGCGCCTGGCAGTCTGCACCGGATCCGAAAATCTGCATCTCCTACGGTGCCTGCGGCAACAGCGGCGGCATCTTCCACGATCTTTACTGCGTCTGGGGCGGTACCGACAAAATCGTGCCGGTGGACGTCTACATTCCGGGCTGCCCGCCGACGCCCGCCGCCACGCTGTACGGTTTTGCCATGGCGCTCGGCCTGCTGGAGCAGAAGATCCACGCCCGCGAGCCAGGCGAGCTGGACAACCAGCCAGCCACTATCCTGCACCCGGATATGGTGCAACCGCTGCGGGTGAAGATCGACCGCACGGCACGCAGGCTGGCGGGCTACCGCTACGGACGCCAGATTGCCGACGATTATCTGCGTCTGCTCAGCCAGGGCGACCATCAGGTAGCGCGCTGGCTGGAGGCCGAGAACGATCCGCGTCTCAATGAGATCGTGGCGAACCTGAACAACATTGTGGATGAGGCGCGTATCCGATGAGTGAAACGGTGGTGTTCAGCCAGCTGAGCCGTAAGTTTATTGATGAGAACGATGCCACGCCGGATGCGGCGCAGCAGGTGGTCTATTACAGCCTGGCGATTGGGCACCACCTCGGGGTGATCGACTGCCTGGAGGCTGCGTTAACCTGCCCGTGGCCGGAATACCTGGCGTGGATCGCCACGCTGGAGGAGGGCAGTACGGCGCGGCGCAAGATGGAGGGCGTGCCGAAGTATGGCGAGATCGTCATCGACGCCAACCACATTGCGATGCTCGCTAACGCCTTTGACGCGGCGCTGAGCGTACAAACCCCGGCGCAGCAGGCGTGGAGCAAAACGCTGCTCGGCATGCTGCACGATATTCATCAGGAGAGCGCCATCTACCTGATGGTGAGGAGATTACGTGACTGACGTTTTACTGTGTGTCGGCAACAGCATGATGGGCGACGACGGCGCGGGTCCGCTGCTGGCGGAACTGTGCGCCGCAAACCCGCCGGGCAACTGGGTGGTGATTGACGGCGGCAGCGCGCCGGAAAACGACGTGGTCGCCATCCGTGAACTGCATCCGGACAGGCTGTTAATCGTCGATGCCACCGATATGGGGCTTAATCCCGGCGAGATCCGCCTGATTGACCCGGACGACATCGCCGAGATGTTTATGATGACCACCCACAATATGCCGCTGAACTACCTGGTGGATCAGATCAAAGACGACGTGGGCGAGGTGCTGTTTTTGGGCATTCAGCCGGATATTGTCGGGTTTTATTACCCGATGACGCCGCCGGTGAAAGAGGCGGTGGAGGGGGTGTATTCACGGCTTGCAGGGTGGGTTGGGGATGGAGGTTTTTCTCCGCTCTGAGCAGTGCCGGGTGGCGGCTTCGCCTTACCCGGCCTACCAAACCCATCTCCCTCTCCCTGTGGGAGAGGGCTGGGGTGAGGGCAACAGGCTACTCGAGATCCCCCCCGTTACTCGCAATCACCTTCTTATACCATCCGAACGATTTCTTGCGTTTCCGTTCCAGCGTGCCGTTCCCGGCGTCGTCGCGGTCGACGTAGACAAATCCATAGCGCTTGCTCATCTCCCCGGTTGAGGCCGAGACCAGGTCAATGCAGCCCCAGGTGGTGTAGCCCAGCAGCGGAACGCCGTCCTCAATCGCGTCGCCCATCGCGCGGATGTGCTCGCGCAGGTAGCTGATGCGGTAGTCGTCGTTAATCTCACCGTTTTCATCAACGACATCTTTCGCCCCGAGGCCGTTTTCCACCAGGAACAGCGGCTTCTGGTAGCGGTCGTACATCATGTTCATAGTGATGCGCAGGCCGAGCGGGTCGATACCCCAGCCCCACTCGCTCACCTGAATGTGCGGGTTGCGCAGGGACTTCACGATGTTCGCCGCGCTGGTGTTGCCCGCGTTCATGTCCGCCGACGCGCAGCGCGAGGCGTAGTAGCTGAACGAGACAAAGTCGACGGTATTTTTCAGCAGTTCGTCATCGCCCGGGTCTTTCACAATCACGACGCCTTTTTCGCGGAACACGCGGGCAGAGTAGGCCGGATAGCTGCCGCGCGCCTGCACGTCGATAAAAAACAGGTTCTCGCGGTCTTTCTCCAGCGCCATCCACACGTCTTCCGGCTTGCAGGAGTAGGGGTAGAAGTTACCGCCCGCCAGCATGCAGCCGACCTGATTTTCCGGGTTCACCTCGTGGGCAATTTTGGTCGCCAGCGCGCTCGCCACCAGCTCGTGGTGCGCGGCCTGGTATTTCACCTGGTCTTCGTTTTCACCTTCCTCAAACACCAGCCCCGCGCCGGAAAAGGGGCTGTGCAGCATGATGTTGATTTCGTTGAAGGTCAGCCAGTATTTCACCAGCCCGTTAAACTCTTCGAAGCAGGTGCGGGCGTAGCGGGCGAAGAAATCGACCATCTTGCGGTTGCGCCAGGAGCCGTACTCCGTCACCAGGTGCATCGGCACGTCAAAGTGGCAGAGGGTCACCAGCGGCTCGATGTTGTACTTTTTGCACTCCTCGAACACCGCGCGGTAAAAGGCAATGCCTTCTTTGTTCGGCAGCGGCTCGTCGCCGTTCGGATAGAGGCGGCTCCAGGCGATCGAGGTGCGGAACACCGTAAAGCCCATCTCCGCCATCAGGGCGATGTCCTCTTTATAGCGATGGTAAAAATCAATCGCCTCGTGGCTCGGGTAGAACTCGTCGTCACGCAGCGAGAAACGCTTTTCCTTACCGAGCTTCACTGCCAGGCGATTCGCGCCGTGGGGGATCATATCGACCGTCGTCAGTCCTTTGCCGCCTTCACGGTAAGCCCCTTCACTCTGGTTGGCGGCAAGCGCGCCGCCCCATAAAAATCCTTGTGGAAAAACAGACATTCTTACCTCGCTTTCAGTTTATGCTTCTGCTGCTTTGTTCTGTACCGGTGCGGTTTGCAGGGCGCGTGCTTTTTCGGCTTCGTCTTCTACCGGGATATCCTCAAACCCTAACAGCAGGGTCAACACAAACGACAGCACCACTGCCAAACCCATCACGCCAAACACCCAGACGATGGTCATCGGGTTGGCCGGGTCGAAGAACTGCACGCTGGTAAACAGCCCCGGCGCCGCCATCGAATGGCTGGCAAGACCGGCCATTCCTGCCACCGCGCCGCAGATAAAGCCGCTGATCAGACTCGCAATCAGCGGACGCTTCAGGCGTACCGCCACGCCGTACAGGGCCGGTTCAGAGATCCCCGCCATGATGGCGGAGGCCGCCGCGGCCAGCGCCGTCTGGCGCAGCTCCGGGTTTTTGGTTTTCCACGCTACCGCCAGCGATGAACCGCCGAGCGACAGGTTGGCGCCGATTTCCGACGGCATCACCATCCCTTCTTTGCCCGTTTCGGCAATGGTCTGGATGATGGTCGGCGTAAACACGCGGTGCATCCCGGTCATCACCAGCAGCGGCCACAGCGCGCCCATAATGGCAACGGAGAGCCAGCCCAGATAGCCGTGAATGGTGTAGACCAGCGCGGAGATGGCGCTGCCGATCCAGATCCCCAGCGGGCCAATCAGCACGATGGCGAGCGGGGCGGCAATCAGCACGATCAGCATCGGCTTGAGGAAGTTTTTCGTCACCGCCGGGGTAATGCGATCCACCCAGCGTTCGATGTACGACAGGCACCAGGTCATCACCAGCGCCGGGATAACGGTATAGGTGTATTTCACCGCCGTCACCGGAATGAACGCGAACTCAACGTGCTCGCCCTGCGCGGCCTTGGCCATCAGCTCGATAAAGCTCGGGTGAACCAGCACGCCCGCGATGGCGATTGCCAGGGACATGTTGGTTTTGAACTTCACCGCTGCGGAAGCCGCCACCATCAGCGGCAGGAAGAAGAACGCGCCGTCGCCGATAACGGTCAGGATCGTCAGCGTCGGGTCACCTTTGCCCAGCACGCCGGTCATCTCAAGGATCATCGCCAGCAGCTTGACCATCGACCCGCCGATGATCGCCGGGATCAGCGGAGACATAGTGCCGATCAGCGCGTCGAGGATCCCGGCGCCAATCCGGCGCAGCGTGAGCTTCTGTGGACCTTCCGCTACGGCAGGTTGCAGGTTGGCGGGCAGCAGGCTCACCACTTCACGGTATGCCTGGGACACGGTGTTGCCGATGATCACCTGGCACTGGTTGTCGTTGCGCACCACGCCGAGCACGCCGCTGATGCTTTTCAGGCGCGCGGTGTCGGTAAGGCTTTCGTCTTTCAGAACGAAGCGCAGGCGCGTCATGCAGTGGGTGACGGCGACGATGTTCTCTTTACCGCCCAGCGCGCTAACAACGTCGTTTGCCAGCGCAGCGTAATTTTTTGCCATCGGATGTGATCCTGTTATCGTTGTGAGAAGTGTAGGAAACCGGTTTCACATAATCATCATGAGTTTCTTTTAATGAAACAAGACCACTTTTTATGCATTTTTTCGTTTCGTGATGACGATCACTCGTGGCCGTAAAAAGCGTGATAACGCCGCTGCGACAATTTTTCTGCGGTGAAGTACACTGCGGCTCATCGGTTTTGAATGGAATAACACTATGACCACCATGCTGGAAGTGGCGAAGCGGGCAGGCGTGTCGAAAGCGACGGTCTCCCGGGTGCTGTCGGGGAACGGTTACGTCAGCCAGGAGACGAAAGACCGCGTGTTTCAGGCCATCGAAGAGAGTGGGTATCGCCCCAATCTGCTGGCGCGAAACCTGGCGACCAAACGCACCCAGACCCTGGGGCTGGTGGTGACAAACACCCTGTACCATGGGGTCTACTTTAGCGAGCTGCTGTTTAACGCCGCGCGGATGACGGAAGAGAAGGGGCGTCAGCTGATCCTGGCGGACGGCAAGCACAGCGCCGAAGAGGAGCGCGAGGCGATCCAGTACCTGCTCGACATGCGCTGCGACGCGGTAATCATCTACCCGCGTTTTCTGAGCGTGGAAGCGCTGGACGAAATTATTGAGAAATGCGAGCAGCCGATTATGGTGCTCAACCGCCGTTTGCGGAAAAACAGCAGCCACAGCGTCTGGTCCGATCATAAAGCGTCGTGTCAGGACGCGGTATCGCAGCTGATCGCGAAAGGCCACCGGGAGATTGCGTTTATCACCGGTTCGCTGGATTCCCCCACCGGGGTGGAGCGTCTTTCCGGCTACAAGGACGCGCTGGCGCAGCACGGGATTGCAGTTCGTGACGCGCTGATCGCCGAAGGGAAGTGGAGCCCGGCCAGCGGCGCGGCGGC
>NZ_QFRV01000123.1:0-7477 GCF_004136805.1 Enterobacter cloacae complex sp. GF14B | reverse complement strand
CACCCGCATGATCGCCTTTACCCTGAACGGCCTGCTGGCGGCCTGCGCCGGGATTGTGTTTGCCGCGCAGATAGGCTTTGTGCCCAACCAGACCGGCAGCGGGCTGGAGATGAAAGCCATCGCTGCCTGCGTTCTGGGGGGCATCTCGCTGCTGGGCGGCACCGGCACGCTGGTCGGTGCGTTCCTTGGCGCGTTCTTCCTCACCCAAATCGATACCGTGCTGGTGCTGTTCAGGCTCCCGGCGTGGTGGAACGACTTTATCGCCGGGCTGGTGCTGCTGGGCGTGCTGGTGCTCGACGGGCGTCTGCGTCAGGCACTGGCGCGGCATCAGCGGGCGCTGAAATACAGCCGTTTCCAGCCCGGTAACAAAGGGGGAAAGCACGTTACCCCGTTTCCCAAACGCAAAAAAGAGGTGGCGTAAATGAGGCTTAACTGGGAAAGCGCGCTGCTGATTTTACTGGTGCTGGAGATCCTGCTCTTCGGGGCCATCAACCCGCGCATGCTCGACGTCAACATGCTGCTGTTCAGCACCAGCGACTTCATTTGTATTGGCATTGTGGCGCTGCCGCTGACGCTGGTGATTATCAGCGGCGGGATCGACATCTCCCTCGGCTCGACCATCGGCCTGTGCGCCATTGCGCTGGGCGTCATGATGCAGGCGGGGTGGCCGATGGCGGTCGCCGTTCCGTTGACGCTGCTGCTGGGTCTGCTGTGCGGGCTGGTAAACGCGGCGCTGATCCACTACACCGGCATCAGCCCGCTGGTGATCACCCTCGGCACGCTCTACCTCTACGGCGGGGGCGCGCTGCTGCTCTCCGGCATGGCGGGCGCGACGGGCTACGAGGGCATCGGCGGCTTCCCGGACAGCTTCACGGCGTTCGCTAACCTCACGGTGTTGGGTCTGCCGATCCCATTGGTCTTGTTCGCGGTAATCACCGTCTTCTTCTGGCTTATTACCCACCGCGGGCGCTTTGGCCGTCATCTGTTCCTGATTGGGCAAAACCCGCGCGCGGCGCGCTATGCGGCGCTGCCGGTGAACGGCATGCCCTACGTGCTGTACGGCCTGGTGGGCGTGGCCTCGGCGATTGCCGCGCTGGTGATGGTCTCCTATTTCGGCTCCGCGCGTTCGGATCTGGGGCGCGATCTATTAATGCCTGCGCTCACCGCCGCCGTGCTCGGCGGAGCCAATATCTACGGCGGGTCAGGTTCGGTTGTCGGTACGGCGCTGGCGGCGCTGCTGGTGGGGTACCTGCAACAGGGTTTACAGATGGTCGGCATCCCCAACCAGGTGTCGAGCGCGCTGTCGGGGGCGCTACTGGTTGTGGTGGTAATGGGGCGTTCGCTGAGTCTGCACCGCGAATGGGTGCGATCTCTCTTCAGAAAACTATCCGGAGCGTAAGATGAAAACAAAACTGCTCGTCCTGGCAATGGCCCTCAGCTTCGCTTCGGCGCAGGCGGCGGACCGCATTGCCTTTATCCCGAAACTGGTAGGCGTGGGATTCTTCACCAGCGGCGGCAACGGTGCGAAAGAGGCGGGGAAAGTTCTTGGCGTGGACGTGACCTACGACGGCCCGACCGAGCCGAGCGTCTCCGGTCAGGTGCAGCTCATCAATAACTTCGTCAACCAGGGCTATAACGCTATCATCGTCTCTGCCGTGTCACCGGACGGTCTCTGCCCGGCGCTGAAGCGCGCGATGCAGCGCGGCGTCAAGGTCCTGACCTGGGATTCCGACACCAAACCGGAGTGCCGCAGCATCTACATCAATCAGGGGACGCCGGAACAGCTGGGCGGCCTGCTGGTGGAGATGGCGGGCAAGCAGGTCACCAAACCGAACGCGAAAGTGGCGTTCTTCTACTCCAGCCCGACCGTCACCGACCAGAACCAGTGGGTGAAAGAGGCGAAGGCCAAAATCGAGAAAGATCATCCTCAGTGGCAGGTCGTCACCACCCAGTTTGGCTATAACGACGCCACCAAATCGTTGCAAACCGCCGAAGGGATCTTAAAGGCCTATCCGGATCTGGATGCGATCATCGCCCCGGACGCCAACGCCCTGCCGGCCGCGGCACAGGCGGCGGAAAACCTGAAGCGGGAAGGGGTGGCGATTGTCGGCTTCAGCACGCCGAATGTGATGCGCCCGTACGTTGAGCGCGGCACGGTGAAAGCCTTCGGCCTGTGGGATGTGGTGCAACAGGGCAAAATTGCGGTCAATGTCGCCGATCGTTTGCTGAAAAAAGGCGATCTTAACGTCGGCGACAGCGTAGACGTGAAAAATATCGGGACGCTGAAGGTCGAGCCGAACAGCGTGCAGGGCTACCAGTATGAGGCGAAGGGCAACGGCATCGTGCTGCTGCCGGAGCGCGTGGTGTTCACCAAAGAGAACATCAGCAAATACGATTTCTGACGGGGGAGCAAATGGCTGATTTAGACGACATCAAAGACGGCAAGGATTTTGGCATCGGTACGCCGCAGCAGAATGTGCCGTACACCCTGAAGGGCTGCGGCTCGCTGGAGTGGGGTATGCAGTCGAGGCTTTCGCGCATTTTCAACCCGCAGAGCAACCGCACGGTGATGCTGGCCTTTGACCACGGTTACTTTCAGGGACCGACCACCGGCCTTGAGCGTATCGATCTCTCCATCGCGCCGCTGTTTGGCGAAACCGACGTGCTGATGTGTACCCGCGGCATCCTCAGGAGCCAGGTACCTGCCGCGACGAACAAACCGGTGGTGCTGCGCGCCTCCGGCGGTAACTCGATTCTGGGCGAACTGTCGAACGAGTGCGTGGCGGTGGCGATGGAAGACGCGCTGCGCCTGAACGTCTGCGCGGTGGCGGCGCAGGTGTACATCGGAAGCGAGTTTGAGCATCAGTCGATCAACAATATCATCAAGCTGGTCGATGCAGGGGCGCGCTACGGCATGCCGACGCTGGCGGTGACGGGCGTGGGGAAAGAGATGGCGCGTGACGCTCGGTATTTTTCGCTGGCAAGCCGCATCGCCGCCGAAATGGGGGCGCAGTTCGTCAAAACCTACTATGTGGACGAGGGCTTTGAAAAAGTGACCGCCAGCTGCCCGGTGCCGATCGTTATCGCGGGGGGCAAAAAGCTGCCGGAGCACGAGGCGCTGGAGATGTGCTGGCGGGCGATTGACCAGGGCGCGTCCGGCGTGGACATGGGGCGCAACATCTTCCAGTCCAGCGCGCCGCTCGCCATGCTGAAGGCGGTGAAGAAAGTGGTTCACGAGAACTGGAATGCCCGCGATGCGTTCCAGTTCTGGCAGGAAGAGAAACAGGGAGAAGCAAAATGAACGTGACGCTGGTGGAGATCAACATTAAGCCCGAGCGGGTGGACGAGTTTCTGGAGGTATTTCGCGCCAACCACGAGGGGGCGATCAAGGAGCCGGGCAACCTGCGCTTCGACGTATTGCAGGACCCGCGGGTGAAAACCCGGTTCTTTATCTACGAAGCCTATAAAGACGAAGAGGCGGTGCTGGCGCATAAGCAAACCCCGCACTATCTCGCGTGCGTGGATAAGCTGGAGGAGCTGATGTCGGAGCCGCGCAAAAAACGCAGCTTTGTCGGATTGTTGCCGGAGTAGCGGTTTTGCCTGGTGGCGCTGCGCTTACCGGGCCTACGGGTACGGGGGGTGTTGATTTTGTAGGCCGGGTAAGCGCAGCGCCACCAGGCGTTGTTCACGCCAGCTCCAGCAACTGAATACGCGCCGTCGCGCCCGGCATCAGCTTTTGCAGATTGCTCACCAGCTCATCGCCAGCTTCCTGTAATGCCGCCAGCGGCATCGACGGCAGGCTTTCGAGAATAAACCACATGGACTGCGCCTGGCTGTCCAGACGCGTGCGTATCCCCTGTCGCCAGTTCCAGCGGCGGCAGGTGATGCCAAGATCGTCACGCCAGATAACTTCGCCTGGCTCCGGATTTTCGACTACCGGCTCACCCTCTTTGACGGTATCAAACGGCTCGCTGCCGTCGGCCAGCGTCAGGCGCGGCGCTCCCGAGTAAGCCGCCAGATTTTCTCCCCCTACCGGAATAGCGTAGCGGATACTGATGGCATTATAGATATCCACCACCGGGTCGAGCGGCGGCAGCGAACCGTCTCTCATCACGCGCTTGCGCAGGGCCGAGGCCGAGCAGGGCGTACGTTTGGGTTTTGCACCAAAGGCTTTAAACACCTCATCCCAGGCGGCGAGATGATTTTCTGCCCAGGGCACATCATCATTGAGCATCTGCTGGCAGGCCTGCGCCAGCGCAGCGGGCGCAACCTCCGGTTGGGTAATCGGGGCAGCTTCAACCAGAATGCTCAGCGCCCGAAAGCCGGGCGCGATCCCGACAAGTCGCGAATCTATTGACGGTGTTACAAGAGACATAAATAATCCTGTATTGACTGTTTTATACCATGGTAGTGACCAATGACCGATAAAGTCAATATAATGACCGATGCGGGTGCCGATGTTGCCCAGGTAAGCCTGGCCGTCGCGAACCGTATCCGCAGCTGGCGGAAAGAGAAAAAACTGTCGCTGGACGAGCTTTCTCGCCGCGCCAGCGTCAGCAAAGGCATGCTGGTGGAGATCGAAAAAGGGGCTGCCAACCCCAGCATTGCCATTCTGTGTAAACTGGCCGCCGCGCTTGGCGTCTCGGTGGCAGATATCGTTAACGTCTCCAGCGAGCCGCAGATACACATTATTCAGGAAGAGGCGATCCCGGTTCTGTGGCAGGGCGCACAGGGCGGTTACGCCAGATTGCTGGCAGGCACCGCAGGCCCGGATATGATTGAGCTGTGGCAGTGGGAGATGCATCCGGGAGAAACGTTCACCTCTCCGGGACATCCGGCGGGAACGTTTGAGCTGCTGCACGTGAACGAAGGCATGTTAACCCTGACGGTGGACGAGACGGTAACGCAGGTAGCTGCCGGGGCGTCGGCGGTGGCGAAAACGGAAGCGGCGCACGGCTATGCCAATGAAAGCGATACCGTGCTTCGCTTCACCATGACGGTGGCAGAGTTTCACCGATAAAAAGCAGCCCGGTGGCGCTACGCTTACCGGGCTTGCATATGCAGTATGTTGTAGGCCGGGAAAGCGTAGCGCCACCCGGCTTTTTTTACGCCTCTTCCACACTCACCCGCAGCGCCGCCAGCGCCTTACGCGCCGCCTTCAGCACCTGCTCACACTGCTCAATGGTGAGCGTCAACGGTGGTTCAATGCGGATGGTTTTCGAGTTGTTAAGCGTTCCCGCCACCAGTACCCGCTGGCGGAACATCTCGCTTGCGAAGCTATAACCGGTTTCGTTATCAACGAACTCAATCGCCATCAGCATCCCTTTCCCGCGCGCATCCTGTACCAGATCCGGGTATTCCCGGCCCAGCTGGCGGAAGCCGTCCAGCAGCATGTCGCCTTTCTGCTCCGCCTGCGCAGGCAGGTTTTGCTCCAGCAGCACGTTGATGGTCGCCAGCGCGGCCGCGCAGGCCAGCGGGTTACCGCCAAAGGTGGTGGTATGCAGGAATGGATTGTCGAACAGCACCGAGAACACCTCTTCAGTGGCGACCGTTGCGCCAATCGGCATCACGCCGCCGCCGAGCGCTTTTGCCAGGCACAGAATATCCGGCTGAACGTTCTCATGCTCACAGGCGAACATCTTGCCGGTGCGCCCCATCCCGGTCTGCACTTCGTCGAGGATCAGCAGCGCGCCAAACTCATCGCACAGCTGACGCACGGCGGGCAGATAGCCCTGCGGCGGGAGGATCACGCCGCCTTCACCCTGAATCGGCTCCAGGATCACCGCCGCCACGTCGTCGCCGGTTTTACGGCATTCGCCGAGCATGGTGCGCATGGCGTTGATGTCGCCGAACGGTACGTGGCGGAAGCCCGGCAGCAGCGGCATAAACGGTTTGCGGAAAGTGGATTTAGCGGTCGCCGACAGCGCGCCCAGGGATTTCCCGTGGAACGCGCCGCTGGTGGCGATAAAGGTAAATTTCCCGCGTGGCGACTGGTACGCTTTGGCGAGTTTAATCGCCGCTTCGACCGATTCGGTGCCGCTGTTGCTGAAGAAGCTGTATTTCAGTTTGCCGGGCGTTAAGGCTGCCAGCGTTTTCGCGAGCATGGCGCGAAGCGGATCGAGCAGTTCCTGGCTATGGAGAGGTTGTTTCGCAAGTTGATTCTGTACGGCGGAAACCACAACTGGATTACGGTGCCCCACGTTGAAAATACCAAAACCACCCAGGCAATCGATAAACTCCTGTCCCTGGGTGTCGACAAGCGTATTCAGACTGCCCGCTTGCCACTCTACGGCTCCGTAATCCCCGCCGGCGGTAACAGATTTGCGATACTCCAGAAAACCAGGATTCACATGCTCTTTAAAGTAATCAATGACCTCACGGTTAAGTTGTTTCATCTCCTCATGATCAAGCGTTCGCTTTTCAATGAGATTCAGTGCGTGCGCGGTACAGGCAAGAGCCGAGGCGCTGGAAGGTAACCTGTTCAAAATATGCTCCCGGGGATCGCGTATCACATGATACTGAGTTAATTATTGCAGGGATTACGCCACCTCAGATGCCTTAACAAAAATCGGGATAAACGCCAGGTGAAATCAAATTTGCACAATATTTAATCATGCCATTGCGCGCCGCACGGGATAAGGGATAACGAGCCGGGGATGGGGTGTCGTCAATTGCACTACTTCAGGGCAGGAAATGCGCCTTAAGTGTGCGCCGGGGGATCATGCTTTGTAGGTAGTTTCGTCTCGAAAGTATTTTAAATCAATTAATTAGAAAAACGCACGAAAAGTGCGGTTTAACCGAGATTTGCGATCTCAATCATATTTAACAACTAAAGATAAATTTTTTATCGCCGAAAAAACATAAGCCACAAAATAACATTCAAATAACCTGCAAGGGATGCTCACTATGTCCTCTCCTGACTATGTCACCCAGAATGAATATCCGCTGGACGATGACACCACGCTTATGTCGACCACCGACCTCCACAGCTACATGACCCACACTAACGACACCTTTGTGCAAGTGAGCGGCTTTACGCTCCAGGAGCTGCTCGGGCAACCGCACAACATTGTGCGCCATCCGGATATGCCGAAAGCGGCTTTTGCCGACATGTGGTACACGCTGCAAAAGGGCGAACCCTGGAGCGGGATTGTCAAAAACCGACGTAAAAATGGCGATCACTATTGGGTACGCGCCAATGCGGTACCGATGGTGCGTAACGGCCAGATGACGGGCTATATGTCCATTCGTACCCGCGCCACCGAGGACGAGGTCGCCGCAGTGGAGCCGCTTTATAAGGCGCTCAACGAAGGACGTAGCAAAAAACGCATTCATAAAGGGCTGGTGGTGCGCAAAGGCTGGCTCGGCAAATTACCGGCGATGCCGCTGCGCTGGCGCGTGCGCAGCGTAATGGCGGTACTTTTTGCGGTGATGGCCGCAACGCTGGTTGCCAGTGCCGCGGGCTGGGCTTCGCTGG
>NZ_QFRV01000011.1:0-89031 GCF_004136805.1 Enterobacter cloacae complex sp. GF14B | reverse complement strand
CTCCTGCGCCCCGTACCGTCACGCTGATGGGGGCGGTCGTCACGCCGGGGAAACGGGCCTGGCGACCGGGCGCAAGCATCCGGGACTACTTACAGGGGCAGTTGCGGCTGGCCGGCGCCGACAGGAATAACGTAACCGTTATCGATCCTGACGGCAGTACGGTTGTTGCGCCGGTGGCGTACTGGAACGCACGCCATATTGAAGCAGAGCCGGGCGCTGTTCTGTGGGTGGGGTTTGATCCCCGGGCGGTACCGGACGATTTTACCGGTCTGAATGAGCAAATCGTTGCGCTCCTGACGCGGCGGATACCTGACTGATGAACAAACTTTTTTTACTGAGCGGCCTTGCTCTGGCGATCTCTTCTGCCTGCCACGCGGAGCTGCGTACCTGGCCCGATCCGACCGGACCGTCACAGTCCGATTTTGGCGGCACCGGCCTGATGCAAATGCCCGACGCGCGCTTTGGCCGGGAAGGGGAATTCAGCGTCAACTACCGCGATAACAACCAGTACCGTTTTTACTCCTCTTCGGTCGTGCTCTTCCCGTGGCTGGAAGGGACAATTCGCTATACCGACGTCCGCACCCGTAAATACAGCAGCGACGAGGATTTCAGCGGCGATCAAAGCTACAAGGATAAGTCGTTCGACTTTAAAGTTCGTCTGTGGGAAGAGGACTATAGCCTGCCGCAGGTGGCGCTCGGCAAGCGTGATATTGCAGGCACCGGCCTGTTCGATGGTGAATATCTGGTTGCCAGTAAAATGGCCGGACCGGTCGATTTTACCTTTGGAATAGCCTGGGGATATCCCGGTAATAGCGACAACGTGGGTAACCCGCTTTGCCATGACAACAATAAGTATTGCACCCGCGGCGAGTCGCATGATGCCGGAGATATCAGCTTTAGCGATATGTTTCGTGGTCCGGCGTCTCTGTTTGGCGGCCTCCAGTATCAGACGCCCTGGCAGCCCCTGCGCCTGAAGCTTGAGTATGACGGCAACAATTATGCCGATGATTTTGCCGGCTCCATTAAGCAGTCGAGCCATATTAACGTGGGGGCGGTCTATCGCGTTGCCGACTGGGCCGATCTCGACCTCAGCTACGAGCGCGGCAATACGCTGATGTTTGGCTTCACCCTGCGGACCAACTTTAACGACCTGCGCCCCGCGCTGCGTGATAACCCGAAACCGGCCTGGCAACCGGCACCGGCAGGCGAGACGCTGGACTATACCTCTGCGGCGAACCAGCTCACCGCGCTTAAGTACAACGCAGGCTTCGATGCGCCGGAGATCCTTCAGCACGGCAATACCTTATACATGACCGGCGAACAGTATCGCTATCGCGATCCGCGCGAAGCGGTGGATCGTGCCAACCGTATTCTGATCAATAACCTGCCCGACGGGGTCGACACGATCGCTATCACCCAGCAGCGTGATCATCTGCCGCTGGTCACGACGCAAACCGATGTCGCCAGCCTGCGCAAACAGTTGGCGGGGCAGCCGCTCGGCCAGGAGGAGGCGCTCAGGCAGCAGCGCGTCGAGCCTGTGGATACCACAGCATTCGGGCGTGGCTACCGTATTCGCGCCGATCGCTTCAGCTACAGCGTTAAACCGACGCTGGCGCAGTCGCTGGGCGGTCCGGAAGATTTCTATATGTTCCAGGTGGGGGTGATGGCCAGCGCCAGCTACTGGCTGACCGATCGTCTGCTGCTCGACGGCGGCGTGTTCGCCAACCTCTATAACAACTACGACAAGTTCAAATCCTCGCTACTTCCCGCTGACTCCAGCCTGCCGCGCGTCAGAACCCATATTCGCGATTATGTCAGCAATGACGTCTACATCAACAACTTACAAGCCAACTATGTCGATGCGCTGGGGAACGGCTTCTATGCCCAGATTTATGGCGGCTACCTCGAAACCATGTACGGCGGCGTGGGAGCAGAGGCGCTCTGGCGCCCGCTGGATAGCGACTGGGCGCTGGGCGTGGATGCGAATTACGTCAAGCAGCGCGACTGGGACGACATGATGCGCTTCACCGACTACAGCGTGCCAACCGGATTTATCACCGCCTACTGGAACCCGGCGAAGCTCAACAGTGTGCTAATGAAGCTGAGCGTCGGGCAGTACCTGGCGAAGGATAAAGGCGCCACCCTCGACGTCGCGAAGCGATTCGACAGCGGCGTGACGGTAGGCGTCTGGGCGGCGCTGACCAACGTCTCGAAAGAGGATTATGGCGAAGGTGGCTTTAGCAAAGGCTTCTACATCTCGATCCCGCTTGATCTGATGACGATCGGCCCAAATCGCAACCGGGCGGTGGTCTCTTGGACGCCTCTCACGCGTGATGGCGGCCAGATGTTAGGCCGTAAATATCAGCTCTATGACATGACGTCAGAACGCGAAACCCCGGTAGGGCAGTAGTACCGGATGAAACAGGCATTACTTAACCAGATGATTTTCCTGAATGAAAAACGTTAAATTTTCCGTGCTGGCGTTGGCTATGATGGCGTTAAGCGGTTGTACTATCGTACCGGGCCAGGGACTTAGCACCCAGGGCAAAGATATTATCGATCTGCCTGACAGCAATTACGATCTGAATAAGATGGTCAACGTCTATCCCCTCACGCCGGGGCTGGTGGAGCAGTTGCTGCCTGGCAAAGTCGACTCCCGCGCGAATCCTGAACTGGATCGCCAGCTTCAGAACTACCAATATTGCATCGGCGTCGGCGACGTGCTGATGGTTACCGTCTGGGACCACCCGGAGCTGACCACCCCCGCAGGTCAGTACCGCAGCGCCAGCGATACGGGCAACTGGGTGAATGCCGATGGCACGATCTTCTACCCCTATATCGGCAAAATCCGCGTCGTCGGCAAAACGCTGGCCCAGGTGCGCGATGAGATCGCCGCCCGGCTGGACTCGGTGATTGAGAGCCCGCAGGTGGATGTCAGCGTCGCGGCATTCCGCTCGCAAAAAGCCTACGTGACGGGCGAAGTGGCTAAGTCGGGCCAGCAGCCCATCACCAACATTCCGCTGACGATAATGGATGCGATCAATGCGGCTGGCGGCCTGACATCTGAGGCGGACTGGCGCCATGTGGTGCTGACCCACAACGGCCAGGACACGCACATTTCGCTCTACGCGCTGATGCAGCGCGGCGATCTCACCCAGAACAAACTCCTCTATCCGGGCGATATTCTCTTCATTCCCCGTAATGACGACCTGAAAGTGTTTGTCATGGGCGAGGTGGGTAAACAGAGCACCCTGAAGATGGACCGTAGCGGCATGACGCTGGCGGAAGCGCTGGGTAATGCACAGGGCGTGAATCAGGATATGGCCGACGCCACCGGAATCTTTGTGATTCGTCCGTTGCAGGGCAAGCAGAACGGCAAAATCGCCAACGTCTACCAGCTTAACGCCCGGGATGCCACCGCGATGGTGTTGAGCACCGAATTTCAGCTTGAGCCTTACGACATCGTCTATGTCACCACCGCGCCGCTGGTGCGCTGGAACCGCGTGATCTCTCAGCTTGTGCCGACCATTACCGGCGTACATGACCTGACTGAAACAGGGAGATATATCAGAACATGGCCAAACTAACGTTTAACGCCATCCTGGTGATCTGTACCGGCAATATCTGCCGCTCCCCCATTGGGGAACGGCTGCTGCGCCGGCTGCTTCCCGCTGCCCGGGTCGATTCAGCGGGAACGTGTGGCCTGGAAGGGCGCACCGCCGATTTACAGGCGACAGAGATCGCCGCCGAACGCGGCACCCTGCTTGAGGGCCACGTGGCGCGCAGGCTCACCCCCGCCATGGTGCGCGACTACGATCTGATTCTGGCGATGGAGCTGGAACATATCGAGCAGGTCACGGCTATCGCACCGGAGGCGCGCGGCAAAATGATGCTCTTTGGTCACTGGACGGGCAGAAAAGAGATCCCGGACCCCTACCGTAAAAACCGGGACGCATTTGAATATGTTTATGGGCTGCTGGAGCAGGCCAGTCTGGAATGGGCGAAACGGCTCAGTTAATCACACGGGATAGTTACGTTTTATGTCAATAAATAACCTTCACGCCCATGATGCGTCTGCCGCGAATAACGAGATCGATCTTGTGCGCCTGTTGGGTGAGCTGCTCGACCACCGAAAATTTATTCTCATCCTTACCGCGCTGTTCACGCTGGTGGCCCTGCTTTATGCGCTCTTTGCCACACCGGTTTATCAGGCCGATGCGCTGATACAGGTGGAACAGAAGCAGGGCAACGCGCTACTCAGTAACCTTAGCGAGTTCATCCCTGACTCCTCGCCGGAGTCGGCACCGGAGCTTCAGCTTCTCCAGTCGCGCATGATCCTCGGTAAAACGATTGATGACCTGAACCTGCGCACGCAGGTAAGTGAAAACTATTTTCCCCTTGTCGGACGCGGCTGGGCGCGGCTCACCGGCCAACAGCCTGGGATCGTCGATATCCGTATGCTCAATCTTCCCCCTGTTGCGGGCCGGGCGCAAAAGCTGACGCTGACCGTCGGCGAGAAGGGCCACTATCAGCTGGAAGGCGATAATGTGACGTTACAGGGCGTTGTGGGACAACCCCTGAGCGCGGCGAATATCGCCATTACCATTGCCGATATCCAGGCGAAGCCGGGTACGCAATTTACGATTACACAGCAGAGTGAGCTGGAGGCCATTGACGCGCTACAGCTGCGTTTTTCCGTGAGCGAGCGCAGCAAGGACAGCGGGATGCTTGGCCTGACCATCACGGGGGAAGACCCCGACGAGATGGCTCGCGTGCTTAACTGCATCGCCGACAACTATTTACAACAGAACGTGGCTCGCCAGGCGGCGCAGGATGCGAAAAGCCTGCAATTTTTGAAGCAGCAGCTTCCGCAGGTGCGCAGCGAGCTGGACCAGGCCGAGGAGAAGCTCAACCGCTATCGCCAGCAAAAAGACTCCGTTGACCTGAACCTGGAGGCAAAAGCGGTGCTGGAGCAGATTGTGAATGCGGACAATCAGCTCAATGAACTGACCTTCCGGGAAGCGGAAATTTCGCAGCTCTACAAAAAAGATCACCCCACCTACCGGGCGCTGATTGAGAAACGGCAGACGCTGGAGCAGGAAAAAAACCGCCTGAATAAACGGGTATCGTCCATGCCGTCAACCCAGCAGGAGGTGTTGCGCCTGAGCCGTGATGTGGAGTCGGGACGCGTTATCTACCAGCAGCTGCTTAACCGCGAACAGGAGCTGAGCATCGCCCGGTCGAGCGCAATTGGTAACGTCCGCATTATCGATCCGGCCGTGACCCGGCCGCAGCCAGTCAAGCCGAAAAAAGCGCTGGTCGTCGTTCTGGGGGTTCTCCTGGGTCTGTTCGTCTCTGCGGGCTGGATCCTGGCGCGCAGTATGCTGCGTATGGGCATTGAAACGCCGGAGCAGCTGGAGGAGCACGGGATTAACGTCTATGCCACCGTACCGCTGTCAGAATGGCTGGCTAAAAAGATGCGTTTGCATAAAAAAGACTTTATGTCCCCAGGGCTGCGCCATAAGACCAAACATATCCCCTTCCTGGCGGCGGATAATCCGGTCGATCTCTCCGTGGAGGCGATTCGCGGCCTGCGCACCAGCCTGCATTTCGCGATGATGGAGTCAGCGAACAATATACTGATGATCTCTGGCGCCACGCCTGACAGCGGTAAAACCTTTGTCAGCAGTACCCTGGCGGCCGTCGTGGCGCAGGCGGGCCAGAAAGTGCTCTATATTGATGCGGATATGCGTCGCGGGTATGCCCATGATCTGTTTAAGCTCGACAATACCTGCGGCTTGTCGGAGATGTTGTCCGGTAAGGCGGAGTATACCCAGGGCGTTCAGACCTTCGATAAAGGCGGGTTCGATACCATCGTGCGCGGGCAGATCCCTCCTAATCCGGCGGAGCTTCTGATGCATACGCGTTTCCAGCAGCTGCTGGACTGGGCGAATGAACGCTACGATCTGGTGATTATCGATACGCCACCGATCCTGGCGGTCACCGACGCGGCGGTTGTCGGCCGTCGCGCAGGCACCACGCTGCTGGTCGCCCGCTTCGGGATGAACAGCGTGAAGGAGATGCTGGTCTGTGTACAGCGTCTGGAGCAGAGTGGCGTCAATACCAAAGGGGTGATTCTCAACGGCGTCGTTAAGCGGGCAAGCAACGCTTACGGCTACGGCTATCATCACTACGGTTACAACTACTCGAGTAACTGATTATCCGGCGCCTGCCCGTTCTGACATTAATGCGCATTGTGTTTGTAATGAAAAACGGGCAGGCCCAGCTTAAGGCGCAATGCCAGCATACGCGCGGTGAAGCCAAACAGCAGGGTGGAGATAACCACCACATCGTGGCTGGTGACATAGTGCTGCAAGGCGACATAAAGCACTGCCGCGGCAAAGGAGATGCCGGCATACAGTTCCTTCTGGAAAACCAGCGGGATACGTTTGCAGAACATATCCCGCAGCACCCCGCCAAACACGCCCGTGATCACGGCAGCAATGGTGGCGATAACCGGGCCTTCACCCATATCGAGAGCGATTTGTGCGCCAATGATGGAAAAAACAATCAGCCCAAGCGCATCCAGCACCAGGAACACGCGGCGCAGATGAGGCATCACCGGGGCCACAATCGTGGTTAGCACGGCTGCCGTTGCCACGATAATGACGTACTCAGGGTTTTTTACCCAGCCGAGCGGATAATGGCCAAGCAGGATATCGCGTACGGACCCGCCGCCGAGCGCGGTGGCTGTGGCAATGATAATCACGCCGAAGGTGTCCATACGGCGACGTCCGGCAGCGAGCGCGCCGGTCATGGCTTCTGCGGTAATGCCAATAAGATAAAGAATGTGAAGCAGCATAAACCCTCCGGAATGAAGAGAAGGAGATTAGCGATTTGTGCGGAAGATCACGATTGAGATTTTCTAAGGTGAGGGGGTTTGCCCTACAGAAAATTATCAACGCATGCCAGGCAGGCTTGATATAAGGCGGGATAGAAAGGAAGTAGGGCTAAGAAAGGATTAGAAAAAGTAATGGGTGGTATGCGAGGCAATACCACCCTGAAAGGAATTACTCGATATTCTGGATCTGCTCGCGCATCTGCTCAATCAGGACCTTCAGTTCAATCGCTGAATTGGTTACCTCTGCATTGATAGACTTAGACGCCAGCGTGTTCGACTCGCGATTGAACTCCTGCATCATAAAGTCGAGACGGCGGCCTACCGCTTCTTTCTTCTTCAGAATGTTGTAGGTCTCTTTAACGTGCGCTTCCAGACGATCCAGCTCTTCAGCCACGTCCACACGCTGCGCCATCAGCACCAGCTCTTGTTCCAGACGGTTGTTTTCCAGCTGGACTTCCGCCTCTTCCAGTTTGGCGACAAGACGCTCACGCTGCCATTGCAGCACTTCTGGCATATGAGCGCGCACTTTAGCGACTTCGGCGCTCACGCCCTCAAGGCGTTGCTCAATCATCGCTTTCAGCGCCTGGCCTTCGGTTTCGCGGGCAACGATAAAGTCGTCCAGCGTGCCGTCGAGTGCAGCCAGGATCTCAGCGGTAATCGCGTCCAGATCCTGCTCTCCGGCGGCCATCACGCCAGGCCAGCGCAGAATATCAACCGGGTTGATCTCGCCTTCATCGCTTTGCATTTTGACCCAGTTCGCCGCATTAACCAGCTGTTTTGCCAACTTTTCGTTCAGGATCAGTTCGCCCTGTGCACTGGCATCGGGCTCAAAACGTAGGTTACATTCCACTTTCCCGCGGGTCAGACGCGTACGGATACGCTCACGCACCACAGGCTCCAGGCTGCGGAACTGTTCCGGCATACGGAAATACGTTTCCAGATAGCGCTGGTTTACCGAGCGCATTTCCCAGGTAGCGCTACCCCAGCTACCCTTGATTTCACGCCGGGCGTAGGCGGTCATACTGCGGATCATAGACATTCCCGTTTTTAAAGGAGAGATGGGGGGATTATAGCTTTCAGGGGCTTCTCAGGATAGGAATAAGCGTCCTTTATCCGTATAATGCGCAGCCACATTCGTTTCAAGCCGGAGAATCCATCATGCGTCCAGCAGGTCGTAGCGCCAACCAGGTGCGTCCCGTCACCCTGACCCGTAACTATACAAAACACGCTGAAGGCTCCGTGCTGGTTGAGTTTGGTGACACCAAGGTGCTTTGCACCGCGTCCATTGAAGAGGGCGTGCCTCGCTTCCTGAAAGGTCAGGGCCAGGGGTGGATCACCGCCGAATACGGTATGTTGCCGCGCGCAACCCATACCCGTAATGCCCGTGAAGCGGCAAAAGGTAAGCAGGGCGGCCGTACTATGGAGATTCAGCGCCTGATCGCGCGTGCGCTCCGCGCCGCGGTTGACCTGAAAACGTTGGGTGAGTTCACCATCACGCTGGACTGCGACGTGATCCAGGCCGATGGTGGCACGCGTACGGCCTCTATTACCGGTGCCTGTGTGGCGCTGGCAGACGCCCTGAACAAGCTGGTTGCCGCCGGTAAGCTGAAAACCAACCCAATGAAAGGGATGGTTGCTGCTGTCTCCGTTGGTATCGTTAACGGCGAAGCGCTTTGCGATCTGGAATACGTTGAAGATTCTGCCGCAGAAACCGACATGAACGTGGTGATGACCGAAGATGGTCGCATCATTGAAGTGCAGGGTACGGCAGAAGGCGAGCCATTCACCCACGAAGAACTGCTCACCTTGCTGGCGTTGGCCCGAGGGGGAATCGAATCTATTGTAGCGACGCAGAAAGCGGCGTTAGAAAATTGATTTTAAGGCGACCAATGAGTCGCCTTTTTTTTGCCTGTAAGACTGAAAAGACAAAGGAGCAAATCCATGAAATCGTATCAGCGCCAGTTTATTGAGTTTGCGCTTAACAAGCAGGTACTTAAGTTTGGCGAGTTCACGCTGAAATCCGGGCGTAAAAGCCCGTATTTCTTCAACGCCGGGCTGTTTAATACCGGGCGCGACCTGGCACTGTTAGGCCGCTTCTATGCCGAAGCGCTGGTGGATTCCGGGATTGATTTCGACCTGCTGTTTGGCCCCGCGTACAAAGGCATTCCAATCGCAACCACCACGGCGGTGGCGCTGGCGGAGCACCATGACCGCGACGTACCGTACTGCTTTAACCGTAAAGAGGCCAAAACCCACGGTGAAGGCGGCAATCTGGTAGGCAGCGCGTTGCAGGGCCGCGTGATGCTGGTGGATGACGTGATCACCGCAGGTACCGCGATCCGTGAATCGATGGAGATAATCCAGGCTAACGGTGCAACCCTTGCGGGCGTGCTGATTTCGCTCGATCGTCAGGAGCGTGGGCGCGGCGACATCTCTGCTATTCAGGAAGTGGAGCGCGACTACAACTGCAAAGTGACGTCGATTATCACCCTGAAAGATCTGATTGCGTATCTGGAAGAGAAGCCTGAGATGGCTGATCATCTGGCGGCGGTGCGTCAATACCGCGAAGAGTTTGGCGTATAATTCAATTGCCCGGTGGCGCTGCGCTTACCGGGCCTACCCGTTCGTAGGCCGGATAAGGCGAAGCCGCCATCCGGCGATGGCGTTACTGTAACTGAGCAGCCACTAACGGCCAGCGGGCGTCAAAATCGTCCGTTGGTCGATATTTAAACTCGCTGCGCACAAACCGGGAGAGCATCCCTTCGCAAAATGCCAGGATCTGGCTTGCCAGCAGGGTCTCATCCGTATTATATCCCTCGCCTTCCCGCATTTTCTTCTCGCGCAGAACCTGACGCAGCTGGGCTTCGATACGCTCAAAAAGCTGGTTTATACGGCCTTGCAGACGATCCTGTTCAAACATCAGCGCGTGGCCGGTCAGAATACGGGTCAGACCCGGGTTACGTTCACCAAAGCCCAGAATCAGCAGCACAATCAGACGCAGACGCGTGCTGGTGTCTTTTTCATCCTTCAGAATCAGGTTGATGCGCGTGATCAGGCTGTCTTCGATAAACTCGATCAGGCTGTCAAACATCCGGGTTTTGCTCGGGAAATGACGATACAGCGCCGCCTCTGACACGCCCACAGAGGCCGCCAGTTTTGCGGTGGTGATGCGTTGACTGCCGTCGCTGGATTCAAGCATCAGAGCCAGAGATTGAAGTATTTCTTCGCGACGATTCCTTTTCGCGGTTTGTTTTTCTGCCATGTTACAAAATACCCCTGAAAATAAGCACTTGTCAGGCTGGCAACCACACAGCGACCCGCAAACTGACGTTTGCGGTTTGTTATTGCATTATGGCGCTGTGAGATGCGTGTTTGTCGGGCGGTTATTTGCGCCCGGAATGGCCGAAGCCGCCTTCGCCACGGTCGGTAGCGTCGAAGTCTGCCACCAGGTTAAATTCTGCCTGCACCACCGGTACAAACACCATCTGCGCGATACGCTCGCCCGGCTCAATGGTGAAGCTGTCCTGGCCACGGTTCCATACGGATACCATCAGCTGACCCTGATAGTCAGAGTCGATCAGGCCGACCAGGTTACCCAGCACGACGCCATGCTTATGGCCCAGGCCAGAGCGCGGCAGGATCACCGCTGCCAGTGACGGGTCAGCAATGTGAATCGCCAGCCCGGTCGGGATCAGGGTCGTTGCACCCGGCGCCAGTTCTACGGCGTCATCGAGACAGGCGCGCAGGTCAAGACCGGCAGAGCCGGAGGTGGCATACGTTGGCAGCGGAAATTGCTCGCCAACGCGCGGGTCCAGAATCTTAACGTCGATTTTTTTCATCATAACGGGTAACGATCTCGTCCAGTAAGTGTTGGCCCAGGAGTTCTTTGCGCTCAAGCGGTAAGACTTTATCTCCATCCTGCCAGAAAAGGTGCAATGCGTTGCTGTCGCTGTTAAATCCTTGCGTGGACAGCGATACGTCGTTCGCGCAAATTAAATCGAGGTTTTTGCGGGTACGTTTTTGCCGGGCATATTCTTCCACATTATTCGTTTCTGCGGCAAACCCAACAACGTAAGGACGATGAGTTTTCAGTGCGGCGACACCGGCAACGATATCCGGGTTCTTCACCATTTTTATTGTTAATTCATCGCCTTGCTTTTTAATTTTGGCGTCAGCAATAGTTTCGGCGCGGTAATCAGCGACGGCCGCACAGCCGATAAAAATATGCTGCTGTTGAGCATGTGCCTGTACGGCGGCGTTCATTTCCAGCGCGGTCGTCACATCAATACGCTGCACAAACGCAGGGGTGGTAAGCGACACCGGGCCGCTCACCAGCGTGACGTTCGCGCCGCGTTTGGCTGCCGCGGCAGCAATCGCAAAGCCCATTTTGCCGGAGCTGTGGTTGGTGATGTAACGCACCGGATCCAGCGGCTCGCGCGTGGGGCCCGCGGTAATCATGATGTTGAGATGTTGCAGATCGTTGACAGGCGAGAAATGGGCGGCGGCCATATCAACAATCGTTAATGGGTCGAGCATACGCCCTGGCCCCACGTCGCCGCAGGCCTGGCTGCCGCTGTCCGGTCCCCAAATCAGCAGGCCGCGCGAGCCCAGCGTGTCCAGATTGTGCTGGGTAGCGGCGTTGCGGTACATCTGCTGGTTCATTGCGGGCACAACCGCGACGGGCGCAGGCGTGGCGAGGCAAATGGTCGTTACCAGATCGTTCGCCATACCGGCTGCCAGGCGGGCAATTAAATCTGCCGTGGCGGGGGCAAGGATAACCAGATCGGCCCATTTCCCCAGCTCAATGTGGCCCATTGCGGCTTCGGCCGCCGGGTCGAGAAGGCTGTCGGATACCGGGTATCCCGAGACGGCTTGCAGGCTCAGTGGGGTGATAAAGGCTTTGCCGCCTTCGGTGATCGCGACCCGTACGTCGGCCCCGCGCTCGCGCAAACGGCGCACCAGGTCTGGCGTTTTATAGGCAGCAATACCGCCGCTGACGCCAAGAACGATTTTTTTACCGGCCAGGCTCATCATGATTCTTTCCTGTTGGGTTTCACCAGAGAGCGGGCATTTTATCACAATCCCTAAAACGGGGTGATGATGTCCTTAATTCACTTTGCGAGGCGTTACGCAAGAACGAAATGCCAGCATCGAACCCCGAATTTGCCTGTGGCAGCATAATGGCAAACAGAAGGAGGCCAGGCATGGAAGAGACTGAACTGCTGCTACCGCGTGAAAAAATGCTGCGTCATGGCGTCACGTTGTTAAAGGACGACGAGCTGCTGGCGCTCTTTTTACGCACAGGCACGCCGGGGAAAACGGTATTTACGCTGGCGAAAGAACTGATAGACCATTTCGGTTCACTGTATGGATTGCTGACCGCTGAGCTGGAGGCGTTTACGCACGTTGAGGGCATTGGCGTGGCGAAATATGCCCAGTTGCGGGGCATTGCCGAGCTGGCCCGGCGATTTTACAACGTGCGTATGGAGGAAGAAGACCCGATCCTCACCCCCGACATGACCCGCGAATTTCTGCAAAGCCAGCTCTCCGATCTGGAGCGGGAGATCTTTATGGTGATCTTTCTCGACAACAAAAACCGGGTACTGAAACATACCCGCCTTTTTTCGGGAACATTGAGCCACGTTGAGGTGCATCCGCGTGAAATTGTGCGGGAAGCGATAAAAGTGAATGCAGCCGGCGTGATCCTCGCGCATAATCACCCCTCTGGCTGTGCAGAACCAAGCAGAGCTGACAAAGCAATTACCGAACGTATTATCAAATGCTGTCAATTCATGGACATTCGTGTGCTGGACCATCTGATAATTGGCCGCGGAGAGTACATTTCTTTTGCCGAACGTGGCTGGATTTAGGCCTTTTCTCGCGATCCATCGGGATCTTTGTCTGTTCGGGACTTGAGCACACCGCCGAGTCAGCGTATACTACGCCACCTTTGAGAATCTCGGGTTTGGCATTTGGGCCTGGCAATCGAGAGTTCAATAGAACTATGCGATGACCGGGCTGTAAAGCCTGACGAGGCGCCGATACCCCATACGAAGCTCGAGCTAATTTGATTTTTGGAGAATAGACATGTCCCGAGTCTGCCAAGTTACTGGCAAGCGTCCGGTGACCGGTAACAACCGTTCCCACGCACTGAACGCGACTAAACGCCGTTTCCTGCCGAACCTGCACTCTCACCGTTTCTGGGTTGAGAGCGAGAAGCGTTTTGTCACCCTGCGCGTATCTGCTAAAGGTATGCGTGTAATCGATAAGAAAGGCATCGATACAGTTCTGTCCGAACTGCGTGCCCGTGGCGAAAAGTACTAAGTACTTAAAGAGGAAATAAATCATGGCTAAAGGTATTCGCGAGAAAATCAAGCTGGTTTCTTCTGCTGGTACAGGTCACTTCTACACCACCACGAAGAACAAACGTACTAAGCCGGAAAAACTGGAACTGAAAAAATTCGATCCAGTTGTACGCCAGCACGTACTGTACAAAGAAGCTAAAATCAAATAATTTTAGTCTCCTTGTATTGAAAAACCCCGCAACTGCGGGGTTTTTTGCATTCTGCATCTCAACGGAGGAACCATGCCTGAATTACCTGAGGTAGAGACCAGCCGCCGCGGCATTGAGCCCCATCTGGTTGGCGCGACTATTCTTCATGCTGTCGTTCGCAACGGGCGTCTGCGCTGGCCGGTGTCCGATGAGATCCACGCGTTAAGTGACAAACCCGTCCTGAGCGTGCAGCGCCGCGCGAAATACCTGCTGCTGGAGCTGCCTGACGGCTGGATCATTATCCATCTGGGCATGTCGGGAAGCCTGCGTATTCTTACCGAAGAGTTGCCTGCGGAAAAGCACGACCACGTTGATCTGGTGATGAGTAACGGCAAAGTGCTGCGTTACACCGACCCGCGTCGCTTTGGCGCATGGCTGTGGACCAAAGAGCTGGAAGGACACAACGTGCTGGCGCATCTCGGACCTGAGCCGCTCTCAGAGGCGTTTAACGCAGATTATCTCAAAGAGAAGTGCGCGAAAAAGAAAACCCCGATTAAACCCTGGCTGATGGATAACAAGCTGGTGGTGGGCGTGGGGAATATCTACGCCAGCGAATCGTTGTTTGCCGCCGGGATCCATCCCGATCGGCTGGCCTCCTCGCTGTCGGCGCAGGAGTGCGAACTGCTGGTCAGGGTTATTAAAGCGGTACTGCTGCGCTCAATTGAGCAGGGCGGGACGACGCTGAAGGATTTCCTGCAAAGCGACGGGAAGCCGGGTTATTTTGCGCAGGAGTTGCAGGTTTATGGCCGTAAGGGTGAGCCGTGCAGAGCCTGCGGGACGCCGATTATTGCCACGAAGCACGCTCAGCGCGCCACGTTTTACTGCCGTCAGTGCCAGAAGTAGGGTTACTTTAGCTTTTCCATCAACGCCTGGTGGACGTTAACCGGCAGGAAGTGGGTAACGTCCCCGTGATGGCGCGCCACCTCTTTCACCAGCGAAGAAGAGATGAAGGACCACTCTTTGGAGGGCATCAGGAATACGCTCTCCAGCTCCGGCATCAGATGGCGGTTCATGTGTGCCAGCTGCATCTCATATTCGAAGTCTGCTACCGCGCGAAGACCGCGGATCAGGATATTGGCCTGCCGGTCACGGGCAAAGTTTGCCATCAAGTCGCTGAATCCGACGACCTCAACATTCGACAGATGCGAAATCGCATCGGTGGCAAGCTGCACGCGTTCGTTCAGGTCGAACATCGGCTTTTTGCTCGGGCTGGCGGCAATGGCCAGAATCACCTTGTCGAACATACACGCCGCACGGGTGATGATATCAAGATGACCGTTAGTGATCGGATCGAAGGTACCCGGATAAATCGCTTTTGTGCTCATGGCTCACGTTTTCTCTGAGTAGCCGCGGTTCAGCGCCCACAGCTCGGTGTATTTGTTAAAAGTATACTGGGCATTCACTACGGCCAGTAACCAGCCCTGTTTGCCGTCCAGCACGCCGCCACGCAGCAGCAGCGTTTTCAGAAACGCGCCCAGCGTGTGGGTGAAGATGCCGGTCAGCGTGGCCTTCTTGCCGCGCGCATGCCGCTCCTGTGCCCAGGCGGTGGCATAGTTCAGCTGTTTACGCTGGAAGCTGGCGAAATCGCGGCAGGTCAGATGAAGCAGATCGCCCGTCAGGGGGATGACCTGAGCGTTATCGCAGGCCAGAGACTCATGGACCAGGTTATCGTTGTACTGATAACGCTCGCGGGCATAGAGGCGCATCACGCGGTCGGGGTACCAGCCGCTGTGGCGCATAAAGCGGCCCAGGAAATAGTTACGACGCGCGATACTGTAGACCGCGCCAGGCTGTGGCGCGGCAAGCACCGTTTGAATGGCCTGTCGGAGTTCTGGGGTGACGCGCTCATCGGTATCGATCATCAACACGTAATCGCCCGTGGCGTAACCCTGCGCACGCTGACGCTGAGTACCGTAGCCCTGCCAGTCGGTGTCGGTAAAGACTTTTGCCCCGGCTGCACGGGCAACGTCCGCCGTATTGTCCGTACTTCCGGAGTCGAGAATGACGATTTCGTCAGCCCAGGCAACAGAGGCCAGGCAATCCGGAAGCAGGTCGGCGGCGTTTTTGGCGATCATCACGACCGACAGACGCGTTGACATTAGTGGCTCCGCTGCGGCAGATAAGGTTGCAGAAGTTGCAGCAGACGGGTCAGTGCGCCCTGGTTCTGATGCAGGACTTCAACGGCGTGACGACCGTACCACAGGCGGTAATCTTCGTCAGTCAGAAGGGTTGAGACCTCTTTGACCACCGAGTCCGCATCGGTCACGGTGATTAAGCCATCGGCTTGCTGCAATTTCGCGCAGATATCTTTGAAGTTAAACGTGTGTGGACCCATCAGCACGGGAATGGCGTGGGCTGCCGGCTCCAGCGGGTTATGACCACCTCGCTCCACCAGGCTACCTCCAACAAAGGCGAGGTCTGCAATGCCGTACAGCAGCATCAGTTCGCCCATCGTATCGCCAATCACCACCTGCGTGCTGCCAGAGGGGATTTCGCCGCTGCTGCGCAGGGTAAAGCTGAAACCGCCTTTTTGCACCATCTCGCGGGCATCTTTAAAACGCTCCGGATGGCGAGGAACCAGAATCAGCAGTAAATCAGGGAATTTTTCCAGCAGCTGGCGGTGAGCCTGAAGGATAATGGCTTCTTCGCCGTCATGGGTGCTGGTGGCAATCCAGACCTGGCGACGCGGCGCCCACTGACGACGCAGCGTTACCGCACGGGCGGCGAGTTCAGGGGTGACGGAAATATCGAACTTCAGGCTACCCGTGACCGCAAGCTGGTTGCGCTTCAGACCTAGGGCGATAAAGCGCGCGGCATCTTCTTCGTTCTGCGCGGCGATCAGCGTGATTTTGCTGAGCAGGCGACGCATAAATTTACCCAGCTTGCCGTACCCTTTAGCCGAGCGTTCCGACAGACGCGCGTTGGCGATAACCAAAGGAATTTTACGGGCATGCAGGGCGGAAATCATATTCGGCCACAGTTCGGTTTCCATGACGATCACCAGTTTAGGGCGCACGGTATTCAGGAAACGGTTCATGGCGCAGGGGAGATCGTACGGCAGGTAGACGTGATGCACGTCTTTACCGAAGGCAGACATCACGCGCTCTGAGCCGGTTGGCGTCATCGTGGTGACGGTGATGGGCAGTGACGGATAACGGTGGCGCAGGGCACGCACCAGTGGAATGGCGGCCAGCGTTTCCCCGACTGACACGGAATGCAGCAGAATACCGTCCGGCGCCACTTTATTGCGGCAGTAGCCATAGCGTTCGGCCCAGCGTTTACGGTACGCAGGCGCTTTACGGCTACGAAGCAACAGTCGCAGCCAAACCAGTGGCTGAATGATGTAGAGCAGGGCGGTATACAACAATTCCAAGCGATTATCCGTTTTTTTAGTTTCGGCCGGGAAATTCTAAGCATTTAAGCGTGCTAAAGCTATCTCTTATGCCAGATACCGTTTTAAACGGAAGTAGCGTCGGCCCAGGCGCCAGCGCAAACGCGGGCTTTTGGCACTTTTCCAGATGAGCTTCCAGATCCCGGTGTCGAAGAACTCTTTGATTATCATTGCTTTCTTCGCCTCATCCTTCATGTTGTCGAAGGTATGAATAATTCCCAGACCCTCTTTGGCGATTTGCCAGTGGCAGGCCGGGATATTTTTCACTTTATCCGGGTAGCGCTGGTTAATGGCATCAAGCATCTTCAGTATCTTCATGTAATGGCGCGCAGAGCGAATCAGCGTGTCGTCATTATCCGGGGTGTGCGATACCGAGGCGGAGTGAATGTAGTAGTCGTAAAAGCGTTCGCTGGTGTACTGAACGCGTTCCGCGGCAAGCAGCACCTCAGTCGTCCACGGAATATCCTGATGGCGCAGGCCAGGCTCGAAACGGAAGCCGTGCTGACGAATAAAATCGTGACGATAGATATTCAGCCAGGTCACATGCAGGAACTTACGTGAATCCAGCGCCTTTTTTAACCATGCCGCACCATTCATGACGCCCGTTGAGGCGAGCTTATCTTCAGGGAAGATAGGGCGAGACGGTTTTTTGTTATTTTCCCAGACGTAGTTGCCATTGCAGGTGGCGACATCCAGGTTCTGCGTGACGGCCATATCCAGCAGACGCTGGTACATGCCGGGTTTGAAGACATCATCAATATCCGGGAAAGAGAGATACTGCCCGGTCGCAACCGCCAGGCCGGTATTACGCGCGATGGACACGCCCTGATTAGGTTGTTCAATAACCCGCATCTGTGGCAGCTTTTCGCGCCATTTTTCGACAATCTGCATCGAGCGGTCAGTGGAGCCGTCATTCACGATGATGACTTCCATACTGTCGATGTGTTGATTTACAAGGCAGGTAAAGAACTGATCGAGAAAAGCTTCACCGTTATAAACGGCAACCACCACGCTTAATAAAGGCGCTGAATTTTGCATATGAAACCTGATTATTTTTGGTTGTCGACCAAAGCAATGTATTGCTGGCAAATGGCGTTAATACCGAACGATGCGATCGTTTCGCGATCAACAACTGGCGGAGAGGCATACAATTCTGCCAGTGTTTTCGCCAGTGATTCGTCGGTTAACGCTGTCAGACCTCGCGCCAGGGGGCCAGTAAGGATCTCAGCAGGACCGCCAGGGCAGTTTGTACTCACCGGTGGGGTCTGACAGATAATGGACTCTACCAGTACATTACCAAAACCTTCGCAGTCGGAACTTAACACTAAAAGGCGTGCCCCTTTGATCCACGGGTAGGGGTTGGTTTCGAACGGGCGGAAGACGATCTTGTTTTCAATTCCCAGCTTAGCGGCAAGCTGTTTGAGCTGGTTTATTTTCGCGTCAGAACCTTTGCCCATCAACACCAGCGATGCGTCGATCTTGCTCAGCGCAAACGCCCGCAGCAGCCGGTCGTGACGTTTGTGTTCATGAAAACGGCCAACGTGGATAATGTAATCCTGCCCCTGCATCTCAAAGGGCGCTTCCGCCAGACGCTGAATTTCAGGGATATCAAAGGGGTTATGGATAACCGCTTTGCGCCGCAGGGGGATCGCGAGTACTTCAGAGAGGTCGTGCAGCACGGCGCCGGAAACCGCCACCACGTTGCGGTTTTCATAGGTATGCCGAATTTTATAATGCTTAAACCAGCGAGAAAGCCCGCTGCGATGGCGCAAATAGGAGAAGGAGAACATCCCGTGAACGCAGAACCAGACCTTATCCCGATCCAGCACGCGGCTGTGCGCCACGATACGGTCGGTTTTATGCAGATGCGAGAACACGACGTCAAATTTACCGCTGCGTTCTGCCTTCTCGATGGCGCGATCCAGCAAACGGGCGCGACGCGGGATCTCGGTCAGCTTCCGCCAGGGTTTTTTACAGGTATCCTGCACAATCTGAAAATCGATGCCTTCCGGAATGGCGTAGTCGCACACCTTCCGTAAGGAGAAAAGGGTGACCTGATGCCCCAGTTCTGTCAGTCCGCTGGAGAGGGTGAGAACCGTTTTTTCGGCTCCTCCACCGGGTAAACCATCAATAATCATTAGGATGCGCATTATTAATCCAGTAATTTTTGATAAAGCGAAATAAGCTGACTTGACAGTTTTTCAGGGGTTGCTTCTCTGACGCGTTCACGCGCCGCAAGCCCCATATTATTATTTTTTTCCAGTGAAGGGATGGACATGACGGCCTCCTTCAATGTGTGGATATCAAGTGCATCACAGTAAAACCCGTTCTGGCCTTGCTCAATAAATTCTGAACCACCGCAACTCTCTGACGTAATGACGGGCAATCCACAGGCCATTGCTTCAAGTATGACGTTAGGGAAAGGATCATACAGCGTCGGCAGCAGTAAACCATCAGAAAGCTGATAAAATGGCAGCGTCTCTTTTTGCATCCCCAGGAAACGGATTTGCCCCTCACAGCCTAATGAACGGGCGAGGTCGCGATAACGGCTTTCCGCTTTATCCTGACCGACCACAACCAGCCATGCCGATGTTCCTGCTATAGCCCGAATAGCGCTTGCCAGCCCCTTGCGTTCAAACCCTGAACCCACGAAGCAGAAAATGACGGCATCAGCGGGTAAGCCAAATTGCTGACGCAGTACAGCGCGTTGTCTCTCTTCTGCCGGAACGAAGCGGCTGGAATCTATTGAATTATAAATCACATGTATCTTTTTTGCGTCAATATCAAAGTCTTCGACGATTTCGCGTTTGATCATCTCCGCATTACAGATAACGGCTTTCAACTCGGGAGCCTGGTACATTTCACGTTCTGCGTTCATCACGTAGCGGTGATAACGATCGTGCATAAGCAGCTTCGCACGCCAGGCGGGAAGAATACGCGTACGCTGTAGCAGCCAGCGTCGATGTACACCATCCCCGGCGCGGTAAATATCGCAGCCCGGAATACGTTCGTGGCTCTGGACAATATCAAACTGCTGTTGCTGCCACAGCGCGCGTGCGGCGTGTGCAAAGCCGCGCTCACGGCTGATGCGGCCCCACTTTCGTGGATCGCAAATATGAATATGCCAGTCGTCCTGCTTTTCGCCCTGCCACTCGCGGGTGATGACGTTGAGCTCAAGATTTTGATTGCTCAGCGCGGTAAGTGCCCTGGAGACAAAACGTTCTGCTCCTCCATCCGGACGATATTTTTGGCGCACAATGGCCAGACGATGAAGCTTCATTGCAGGTATCTCCTTGCGGCGGAGACGACAGCATCAACGGGGATGGCGTCGAGATAACGTTCCGTCGTTTTTGTATCAATGGCGTCAGGGTTGGGAAGCGGGCCGTAGTTACCTGCCCAGATGACCTCGCCGTTAACCTGCCATGGCGACCAGAACGTCAATTTTGACGGGCCAAACAGCGCCACGCAGGGCGTCTGAAGGGCGGCGGCCATGTGCATGGGTACGGAGTCAACGCCAATGAACAGGATCGCGTGATCGATTAGCGAGGCCAGCTGGCGCAGGGTTAACTGCCCTGCCAGCGATACAACACCCGTCTGCGGGGAGGCGGCAAGAATGCGGTCAATCATCGCCAGCTCTTTCTTATCCGGTCCCGCCGTAAGGACGATAGTGTGGCCGTCCTGCTGCAACGCGGCGATAGTTTGCGCCATTTTGCCTTCGTCCCAGCACTTAAAGAACCAGCGTGACGTGGGTTGAATAACGATGTAGCGGTCTCCCACGCCTTTTTGTGTCAGCTTTTGGTGAGCATGGCGCCAGTCATCCGCGCTGTAAGCCATGGTGACGGTAGGGTTGGCCATTACCGGCAGCGCTGACAGTATGGAGAGATTTTGTTCAACGGTGTGCAGCGACTGATGGCTGGCGACCGAGACCAGTTCACTGTGACAAAAACGCCAGAAGGCATTCTTGCGCTTGTTAAAAGCGAACCCGAGCCGAACCGGTGCGCCGGTGAAGCGGGTAACAATCGCGCTGCGCCACTGATCGGCAAGATTGATCACCAGATGATAATGCTGAGCGCGTAAAGCACGAAGCAACTGCCACTCTTTTTGCAGGTGCTTCAGCGTCCCCAGCTGCTTCCATTTACGATCGATACCATAGATCGTCCCGATTGCCGGATGCGCGGCGAGCATGTCTCGCGTCTCTTCATAGAGAAGCACGTCGATTTGGGCTTCAGGCCATTTCTGGCGTAATGAATTGATGACGGGGGTGGTGAGTAACATGTCGCCATGATGGCGAAGTTTGATCAGTAAAATGCGCAAATCAGGCGTGTCAGGTAAGTTATTCATCATCATCTTATCGGCGTTGTACTATTGGCAATTCTAATAGACCTGGTAACGACTTGCACTCTTTCTCCATAATGTCAGGAATTTCCCTGGAAGGGTTTACTCCTGCTTTCGGGCGTGCGTAACATAGCGCTAACTATTTTGTCTTGCGGACTTATTATGAAAAAACCAGCGTTTATCATCACGATCGATACCGAAGGGGATAATCTCTGGCAGAACCACCGGATGATCAAAACGGAAAACGCGCGCTACCTGGCGCGGTTTCAGGCGCTTTGTGAACGCTTCGGCTTTAAGCCCGTCTGGCTGACCAACTACGAGATGGCCGTCGAACCGGTATTCATTGAGTTCGCGAAAGAGGTCATAGCCCGCGGCCAGGGTGAGGTGGGAATGCATCTCCATGCCTGGAATAGCCCTCCGGAGCACGATCTGACCGGTGATGACTGGCGCTGGCAGCCTTATCTGATTGAGTTTTCAGACGAGGTCATGCGTGAGAAAGTGCTGTTCATGACCCGCTTACTGGAAGAGACTTTCCAGACAAAAATGCTCAGCCATCGCGCCGGGCGCTGGGCATTCGACAGCCGTTACGCCCGGTTGCTGATTGAGCTGGGGTATCAGGTAGATTGTTCCGTTACGCCGCGCGTGAACTGGCGCAACGCGAAAGGTGCCCCGCAGGGTAATGGCGGAACGAATTACCAGCATTTTCCCGATCGCGCCTATTTTTTGGACGTAGACGACATTTCCCGGCCGGGAAACAGCCCTCTCCTCGAAGTGCCGATGAGTATCCAGTATAAACACCCGGCATGGCTGAATTCCCTGAAGCAGGGTTACGATCGTCTGCGCGGTAAATACCGTTCTCCGTCAGTTAACTGGTTACGCCCGTCCGGCGGTAACGCGCAGGAGATGATTAAGGTTGCGCAGCAGTGCCTGGCTCAGGGGAATGACTACGTAGAGTTCATGCTGCATTCGTCGGAATTTATGCCTGGCGGCAGCCCTACTTTTAAAGACCAGGCCGCGATTGAGGGACTGTATCAGGATCTGGAGCAGCTCTTTACCTGGTTATCAGATAAGACCGTGGGGATGACGCTTGCGGAGTTTTACCAGTACAAAAAATAGTTATGCCCGCCAGGCGGGCATATTTATTATTGCTGCTTTGTTTGTGAGAAAGGTGTACTTAACGCAAACAAAATCATAAAGAAGATTAAGGCTTCTGAACTGAGCAGTATGACATCCGTCAGTCCATACAAAAGCAAAAGAAGCATTGACGTTAGCAGCAGCGCGTTTCTGTTTCGTAGGGCATACGCAATCATCGAAACGAAGAAAAAGAGCATTACCGCTACGCCGGGGATCCCCTGCAAAGAGTATTTCTCAATAAATTCATTATGCAGATGGACTTTGATGTATTCGAGTGCACTGCCAAGGTGCGGATGTCCGTCTTTAATATACTGCCGCGTCCACGCTTCACGCTGTTCCAGCGATTGCCCTAACGGATGCGCAAGACCATTCTCGATCCCGACAGTCCACATCGAAAAACGTGCGCCCAATGACGTGCGGTCAAAACCTTGTTGATAACGTTCAACCTCACGTTGGGTTTGTTTAATTTTCGGCGAAATCAATGGCTTGTAGCTAACGATTACAACGCCTGCAACAATGCATAGAAAGATGAGGGCGGATTTAAGATGAATCTTTCTGAAATGATAAAGCGTGAGCACAATTGCCAGAAGCAGATATAAACCCATCGCAGCACGGGTCCCCGTCAACAGTATGACGAAGTAAGAGATTAATATAGTGAAGCCCGCAACAACATACAGCTTCACGTTCTGTTGAAGGTAAAGACTGTATACGAAAGCCAGTGACAGGACAGAATAAACATAGGCTGAAACGGTGGCACGGTTAATTGCCATCTCAACGCGAGTCATACCTTGTGAGGCCTGCCACAAGCCATACCCTGTGGCGAGCACAAACCCTAAGGCCGTTGCGAAGAAGAAAAATTTCCTGAAGGTGTCCTTATCGATATAAAACTTAAAGCGGTCAATATAGAAAATCAGGACACTCGCTAAAATTAATTTTTTGCTGGCACCGAGATAGTCGCTGTAAAGGTTGAGTCCCTCGTTATGATACTCATAGAGTAAATACCAGCCGAGGTTAAGTAATCCAATCAGCAGAATGGGCAGCGCTATAGTAAAAGGTCGCAGAGTGATTTTTTTATATTCGAAAGCCAGGCCAATAATACTGACGTAAATAGCAATATAGAAAAACTCTCTTTGCTTCCCTGAACTGACTAAAGCCAGTATCAAAGAGATGAGGCTCAAAGCGATCGTCAGTTGATAGAGCCGTGGTTTTATTTTTTCCATAATGCCTCAATAACCCTTTTTTTATAGCTAAAACGAACATCGGTGGAGAGGAAAAAAGACAATGTATACATGGCCTTTACGCGTTGTTTCACGAGCTGCAATTGTTGGTCTGTAAGACAGGACCGATGGTTGCTGTAAATATCAAACCAGTGGCAATTGACGAGATGCTTGTAGCTTGACGGAAATGTTCTTTCCATCTGTAACGTGCATTCGACAAGCGTTGAAATTTTGCTGGCGTCCAGAGTGCTCGACAAACTGTCGCGACGCTTGATGTAATAATAATGCCCCTGGCGTTGATAGACTATTTTGTTCGATTGCATCAGCATTCCAGGGAAGACAGCGAAATCCTCATAACATAACATCGGAGGAATAGGGTTACTCTCGTACAGGCTACGATGAATAAACTGGCCAATGAGATGTGCCTGAAAGTCTTTATGGCGTAAGAAACGAGCGACTGCTTCATTTCGTGGCAATGGCACAGGATTAAATCCCTGCCAGTCTGAAGTCATTTTCCGGGGATCGCGAATCTCAAGCAAACGTGTCAGTAACATGTCCGGACGTTGCGCTTTTAGAAAGGTCATTGCGTCCCCGAGGCTGCCCGGCTTTAAGCAATCGTCACTGTCGAGCATCGTAATATACTCTCCCGATGCCAGCGCGACAGCGCTGTTTCGTACCCGGCCTACGTTACGAAAGTTCACGGTGCGCGTGATGATCTGAGGAAATTTCGGCGACCACTCTTCAATTATTGCCTGCGTGGCATCCTCAGAACTGTCATTGAAAATAATGACTTCAGTGTCCTGACCGATTGCTGCCAGCAGGCTTGAAAGCGTGGCGTGCAGCGTAGCTTCAGCGTTATGCGCAGCAATAATGACGCTTAAAAAAGCCATAAAAATTAGTTTCCTTGAGCGTCGGTAGCGCTAGCCAGTGAGCGGGCTTTGGGTAATGTACGGACAAACTGCTGAAGATCGTGTAACGCGGAGTCAGTGACAGAGAATAGCGCTTCCCGTTCTTGCGGGAAGTAATAGCGCGTTTCAAACACATAAGAACAAATGTTGTCGTCATTCCCGATCAGCATCACATTGCCAAGCGGACGCTGTTCGTAATGACAACACGGTCCAAACAGCAGGACCACCGGCACGCCGACGGCGTCTGCGATATAGACATTCCCCGAGTCAGACGCGATATAGCAGTCCATCTTTGAAATGGCCCAGGGAAGCTCTTCTAGCGAAATTTTGCCAATAAGATTAATAAAATTAGGGATTTCACCGTAAAGGCGGGTGATATCATCCATCCACGACTGTTCGTTTGGCGCGCCGAAGACATAAAACTCGCAGGGTAAATCAGCGAGTTGATCAACAATCCGCTTCCAGATAACCGGAGGGACGGTTTTGGCTTTATTGCCTGCCGCAATACTGATGCCGATGCGGATAACGTCAGGTTTATCAAGAATAGCCGGCCAGGTCGTCGGCTTGAAGAGCGGCTTTGTGGCGTGCTTGGGAGAGTCTTGCCATGTGAGCGAGCGGTCGGCCAGTTTCAGGTAGTTCGTCACCGAAAGCGTTTTTTTGCCATGCTCAACGGTACCGTCGGCCGCGAGATAGAAAATCCCGTGATACCACCTGCGCGTGTAAATGCTTAAAAATTGTTTGTTTTTGGCATTGCAGACGGCGGCAAAAAAGAGGTTCACGCTGTTGGGCTGTAGCAGGTAGACGTTGTCGTAGCGGTTCATGATCCTGCACGCGAAGCACAGTTTACGCCACAGGTTGCGCTTATGCTGCTCAATAAAATAGATCTGCTCGATAGTCTCATCATGCTTCGCCAGCGCACCAACGCTGCGACTGATCAACACATCGCTTTTTTGCAGCCAGGCCAGAAGAGGCGTCGCATTAATAAAGTCACCGATTTTGGCTGTTTGAATGACAAGGTTCTTGCCCGTGTCCTTTCGAAACAGCTTCCGGATGAGTTTCACCGGAAAGAGTAAAATCAGCAGAAATACATAACTCATGGGTTAAATATCCCTGTTGGAAAGCCGATGGCTGCCCTGTAAAAATGAAAAAATAGCATCTGCGCTAATATCCTTCGTTTGTTGCGTAGGGCTGACCATCTGATGCTGGTTTTTACCGTAACCCCCGATCAACCCCGGATCGGTCGGGCCGAAAATCGTGATATTAGGTCGATCCAGTGCGGCGGTTAAATGGCTTAACCCTGTATCCACAGAAACGACGGCGTTTGCGCCCGCCAGCTGTGCGGCAACTTGCGCCAGCGTGAGTTTGGGTAACACCTCGACATGGGAAAAACCGGCTGCCAGACGCTCCGCACGCTGACGCTCATGTTCAGCGCCCCACGGGAGTTTAATATGGATACCGCAAGGTTGCATTAGTTCAATCAGCCTTCGCCAGTGCGTTTCCGGCCAGTGCTTATCGTCGCGCGTTGTGGCATGCAGGAACACCAGATACGGCTCGGCATGCTCCTCCGTCTCGCGCAAAAAATGCTGTGCAATAGCGTAGTCACCCTGGGCTTCAGGTTTTGCATAGCCCAGGCTTTTCGCGAACAGCTCGCGGGTGCGCTCCACGGCGTGCTGTTGTTTCGCAATATGGTGTCGACGGTTATAGAACAGGCTCGCCAGCGGTTCGCGGGCGGTTTGCCAGTCCATGCCGTGCTTTACGCCGTGCGCCAGACGCGTGACCAGCGCGGCGCTTTTCACCAGCCCCTGGGCGTCGACGATCGCGTCGTAACGCCGGGCCTGCACCGCTTCGCGGAAGGCTTTGCGTTCGGCTTTAATCGGTGCGGAGAACCACGCTTTGCGCCAGCGGCGAATGGCCACCGGGATCACGCGATCAACCGCTTCATGCCAGGTGGGGATCTGCGCGAAGCCTTCTTCCACCACCCAGTCAAAACGGATGCCGGGAATGGCCCGCATGGCGTCCGTCAGCGACGGCAGCGTATGCAGAACATCACCCATTGAGGAGGTTTTAACGATCAATACCCGCATCCGTTATCCTTCTTCGCTCAACAGCAATGCGTTGAGTTCTTCAAGGACGCGCTGCGGCGTGATGTCGATCAGGCTCTGATGATAGCCTTCTGCGGCATCGCCTTTACGCACCTTGTGGTAGCCGGTGATTAAACGGATCACGCGCGCCTTGTGCGACAGCGGCGGCGTGAAGTCCGGGCTGCTTGGGCCATACAGCGCAACCAGGGGACGATCCAGCGCGGCGGCGACGTGCATTAAACCGGAGTCGTTCGTCACCACGGCTTTACAGGCGGCAATCAAAATAACCGCCTGCTCGAGCTGCGTTTCCCCGGCCAGGTTTCGGCACCAGGCCTGTTGCTCGGTACTGAGCGTGGCGAGAATTTCATTGCCCGCCTCATGATCTTTCGCCGAGCCAAACAGCACAATCTGATAGCCTTCATCGATAAGCTGTTTCGCCAGCTCTGCATAGTGATAGTGCGGCCAGCGTTTTGCCGGACCAAACTCCGCGCCAGGGCAGAACCCAATCATCGGGCGTTCGGACGAAATGCCAAATGCGTTACAGGTGTGGGATTTCTCCCCATCGCTTACCTGGAGCTGCGGCCACAGCAGCGGCTGCGGCAGATCTTTCGCGCTGCGCATCACGCCTTTGTCGTAGGCCAGCGCCACGTAGCGCTCGACCATCAGCGGCCAGGCCTCTTTATCCAGCACACGAGCATCGTTCAGCAGGCCGTAGCGCATTTCACCGCGCCAGCCGGTACGATGCGGGATGCCCGCAAAGAAGGGCACAAGGGCAGATTTGAAGGAGTTAGGTAGCACGTAGGCGCGGTCATAGCGTTTCTCGCGCAGGCTGTGGCCGAGTTTGCGGCGTTCACCGATTTCCAGCGCCCCGTGGCCGAGCGGCATCGGGATCGCCTCGTTCACTTCCGGCATACGCGATAACAGCGGACGGCACCATGCGGGTGCCATCACGTCGATTATCGCCTGGGGATAACGCGCCTTGAGCGTGCGATAGAGACTTTGCGACATCATCATGTCGCCCACCCATGACGGGCCGATCACCAGAATTTTCATACTTATGCGTCGCGGTTCAGCCAGGCCATATATTCCGTTACGCCTTCGGCAACGGTCTTGAACGGCTTGTCGTAGCCTGCGGCGCGCAGGTTAGTCAGATCCGCCTGAGTGAATGCCTGGTAGCGGCCTTTCAGCTTATCCGGGAATGGAATGTACTCGATGCTGCCTTTCTTATGGTACGCCAGCGTCGCGTCTGCCACCGCCTGGAAGGATTCCGCGCGGCCGGTGCCCAGGTTGAAAATGCCGGACACGCCATTTTCCAGGAACCACAGGTTCACTGCCGCCACGTCGCCCACGTAGACGAAGTCACGCTTGAAGCCGTCGCTGCCTTCGAACAGTTTCGGGCTTTCGCCGTTATTTAACTGGGTGTTCAGGTGGAACGCCACGCTCGCCATGCTGCCTTTGTGGCCTTCGCGCGGCCCGTAGACGTTGAAGTAGCGGAAGCCGACAATTTGCGAGTTCGCTTCAGGCAGGATCTGACGCACGTACTCATCAAACAGGAATTTGGAGTAACCGTAGACGTTCAGCGGCTGCTCATATTCGCGGGATTCGATGAAATCTGAAGTGCGACCACCGTAGGTTGCCGCGGAAGAGGCGTACAGGAACGGAATTTCACGCTCCAGGCAGTAGTGCAGGAGCTCTTTGGAGTACTGATAGTTGTTATCCATCATGTACTTGCCGTCCCACTCGGTGGTGGAGGAGCATGCACCTTCGTGGAAGATGGCTTCGATCTCGCCGAACTCTTCACCCGCCATAATCTGGATAAGGAAGTCTTCTTTATCCATGTAGTCAGCGATGTTCAGATCCACCAGGTTCACGAACTTGGTGCCGTCTTTCAGGTTGTCCACCACCAGAATGTCGGTGATGCCTTTGTCATTGAGGGCCTTAACAATATTGCTGCCGATAAAGCCCGCGCCGCCAGTAACGATGATCATAACTGTAACCTTTGAAGTATGAGTCGGGGAATATCCCGAACGCTAATCTCTTTATCATATCATCACAATGCTCAGGCTTCAGCCATTCACCGATATGCAGCAGGGGTACGCGTGATTTATGCTGCAAAAACGAGAAGAGATACTGCGTCATCTCGTCATGAACTATTGGTTTGGGTAATATGTGCCAAAATTTGCCGAGTCTGGAGAATTGCAATGCGTGGTGATTTTTACAAACAGTTAAACAGCGACCTCGAGACCGCACGTGCGGAAGGGTTGTTCAAAGAAGAGCGTATTATCACGTCTGCCCAGCAGGCGGACATCACCGTTGCCGACGGCAGCCATGTGATCAACTTTTGCGCGAACAACTACTTAGGTCTTGCGAATCACCCTGAGCTGATTGCCGCGGCGAAAAGCGGCATGGACACCCACGGTTTCGGTATGGCCTCCGTTCGCTTTATCTGCGGTACCCAGGACAGCCACAAGCAGCTTGAGCAAAAGCTGGCGAACTTCCTCGGAATGGAAGACGCGATTCTGTACTCATCCTGCTTCGACGCCAACGGCGGTCTGTTTGAAACCCTGCTCGGCGCAGAAGATGCGATTATCTCCGACGCCCTGAACCACGCCTCCATCATCGACGGTGTTCGCCTGTGTAAAGCGAAGCGTTTCCGCTACGCCAACAACGACATGGTTGAGCTGGAAGCCCGCCTGAAAGAGGCCCGTGAAGCGGGTGCCCGCCACGTGCTGATCGCCACCGACGGCGTGTTCTCCATGGATGGCGTGATCGCCAACCTGAAGGGCGTGTGCGATCTGGCGGATAAATACGACGCGCTGGTGATGGTGGATGACTCTCACGCGGTTGGCTTTGTCGGCGAAAACGGCCGCGGCTCCCACGAATACTGCGACGTAATGGGCCGCGTGGACATCATCACCGGTACGCTGGGCAAAGCGCTCGGCGGCGCGTCTGGCGGTTATACCGCTGCGCGTAAAGAGGTGGTTGAGTGGCTGCGTCAGCGCTCCCGCCCGTACCTGTTCTCCAACTCCCTGGCACCGGCGATTGTGGCTGCCTCTATTAAAGTGCTGGAGATGGTGGAATCCGGCGCTGAGCTGCGCGACCGCCTGTGGGCTAACGCCCGCCTGTTCCGTGAAAAAATGAGTGCCGCAGGATTCACCCTGGCCGGTGCCGATCACGCGATCATTCCGGTGATGCTGGGCGACGCGGTTGTCGCGCAGAAATTTGCTCGTGAGCTTCAGAAAGAAGGGATTTACGTGACCGGGTTCTTCTTCCCGGTGGTACCAAAAGGTCAGGCGCGTATCCGCACCCAGATGTCTGCGGCGCACTCGCCTGAACAAATTGAACGTGCGGTGGAAGCCTTTACCCGCATCGGCAAACAGCTGGGCGTAATTGCCTGAGGACGTGTGATGAAAGCGTTATCCAAACTGAAAGCGGAAGAAGGGATTTGGATGACCGACGTACCGGAGCCGGAAGTCGGTCATAACGATCTGCTGATCAAAATTCGTAAAACCGCCATCTGCGGTACTGACGTTCACATCTACAACTGGGACCAGTGGTCGCAAAAAACTATTCCCGTGCCAATGGTAGTCGGCCACGAATATGTCGGCGAAGTAGTCGGCATCGGCCAGGAAGTGAAAGGCTTCAACATTGGCGACCGCGTCTCCGGTGAAGGCCACATTACCTGTGGTCACTGCCGCAACTGTCGCGGTGGGCGTACCCACCTGTGCCGCAACACCGTCGGCGTGGGCGTGAACCGTCCGGGCTGCTTCGCGGAATACCTGGTGATCCCGGCGTTTAACGCGTTCAAAATCCCGGACAATATCTCTGACGATCTGGCCTCCATCTTCGACCCGTTCGGCAACGCGGTACATACGGCGCTCTCCTTCGACCTGGTGGGGGAAGACGTGCTGGTCTCCGGCGCAGGCCCCATCGGCATTATGGCGGCAGCCGTGGCGAAGCATGTGGGTGCGCGCAACGTGGTGATCACCGACGTGAACGAATACCGCCTGTCGCTGGCGCGCAAAATGGGCGTCACCCGCGCGGTGGATGTCTCGAAAGAGAGCCTGACCGACGTGATGGAAGAGCTGGGCATGACCGAAGGCTTTGACGTGGGTCTGGAGATGTCCGGCGCGCCACCCGCGTTCCGCACCATGCTCGACACCATGAACCACGGTGGTCGTATCGCGATGCTGGGTATTCCGCCGTCAGATATGTCCATCGACTGGAACAAAGTCATCTTCAAGGGGCTATTCATTAAGGGCATCTATGGCCGCGAGATGTTTGAGACCTGGTACAAGATGGCCGCGCTGATCCAGTCTGGTCTGGATCTGTCCCCGATTATCACTCACCGTTTCTCCATCGATGAGTTCCAGCAGGGCTTTGACGCGATGCGTTCCGGCCAGTCAGGGAAAGTGATCCTTAGCTGGGATAAATAATGAAAAAGGGGCCAGCGGCCCCTTTTTTTACTGATTCTTTTTCTCTTCGTCCGTCAGGTAACGCACCTTGCGGGTGTAGTCCTGACCTTTGAACAGCAGTTTGTTATCCGGCGATTCCAGATACTTCTGCCACTCGGAAAGCGGGAAACCACCGTGCGCGCCAATCACCTCTTTCGGCACAACGGCTTCCTGACCGCCGATCTTCTTGGAGACCGGCCAGTTCATCCAGTCGCCCAGGTTAACCGTTTTTACATCCAGCATGTCCAGCAGCGCAGCGAGCGGCAGCTGATCGGTCGGCGGCTGCGTATCGTCCATCAGCTCCCAGGTATCCTGGAACAGCGTCAGCCACAGCGGGCAGATACGGCGCCAGGTCTTTTTGGTGGCCGCAAGAAACGCGCCGTTAACGTGATCGACCAGATACGGGCGCACCGTTTCTTTGTAATATGCCGGCACTTTCTCCGCTGGCGCACCGTCCAGCTTGGCAATCATTTTGCCCTGACGGAAGCTGGAGTAGATGTGCATATCCGCCATGTTGATCTCTGGCATTTTAAGCAGGTTGAGATCGGAGTCGATCATCAGCACCCCTTCACCGCGCGCCTGCAACGGAGCATTAAGCTTCACCAGACGACTGAGGTAGATCTGCTTATAGCGGTACCCCTCTTCACGTTTTGGAAGCGTGAGGGTGACAACGCGGGTTTTTAGCGGCAGCTCGCCGAAAGCGGATTCAGGCTGATCGCTGACGATAACAATCTCGCTGACGTCGGTGGCGTAACGCTCTGCAAAGGTCGCTGATAATAACGCCTCTTCGACGAAATCCGCGCCCGTACAAGGGATCACGATGGAATCAACCGCAACGAGATCGCGCGTGACCGGAAGGGAAGCGTAGGGAATGTTATGACGCCCGGTAATGTGGCGGTAGCGAGCATTCAGGAATTTAAACATGTTCTTCTCGTTTGGTTATTGCGCGCCAAGAACGGCCTCGACACCGTTAACATAGCTTTCAATGGCATACATGTTGCAGACATTCTGGTGTGCGGCAGCGGCGAGCCGGGCGCGCAGAGCAGGATCCTGCCAGATATTATCCAGATGTTGAGCAAGTTGCGACACGTCGCTCCACGGAAACAGCAGGCCGGTCGACTCGTGGTCGATCAATTCTGCCGTGCCGGTCACCTTTGAACCAATCACTGGGATGTTCAGCAGCATTGCCTCCAGCACGACGCGCGGCAGACCTTCGCTCTTCGAGGCCAGAATAAACGCGTCAAAGGTAGCAAGGTAGTCAAAAGGCGTGTTCTGGAAACCGGTAAAAATCACGTGTTCAGCAATCCCCAGCGCGTCAGCCTGTGCCGTCAGCGCGCCGCGCTCAGCCCCTTCACCGACCAGCACCATCTTCCATTTTGCCTGCGGGTGCCTCTGGTTGAACTGGGCCAGCGCCTCCAGCGTGTGATGATTGGCCTTGCGAGGGATTAACGAGCCAACGCTGCCGAACACAAACGTGTCATCATCAATGTTCAGGCGCTGGCGCATCGCGCGTCGGTCGGGCAAAGGCTGGTGGATGTCGATGGCATTGTTGACCGTGGTACACAGCGCTGGCCGGACGCCATGCTGAAGTAGCACACGTTCAACGCCGTGCGAGACGGCGATGATTTTTGTGGCATGGGTATTCACCAGCTTCACCAGCGGCGGGGTTAGCACCGGTTCAATCCGGCAGTGCTGGATTATCCGCGCATGCAGGTTTGCACCCGCCAGATACCCTTCTTCGTTAGAGCCTGGCTGGTTGTTCATATACAGCGTATCGAAACCACCTTCCCTGAAAATGGTCTCGATCTTGCTGACGTTGGGGCGAATGCGCCACAGGGTATCGATATGTCGCGTAAATGCTTTGCGCGCCGAACGCGAGAAAAACAGCAGACCACGTCCCGCTTCTTTCAGGAGTTTTGCCCATGCCGGTTGCTTACGTTGAGGGATAACGAGTAGAGGTATCCCAATGCTATTGAGCACCTGGCCTATCGTTTCACCTTCAGCACGACTATAATCACTGTAAAAACAACAAGTAATGTCGAATTTTTCGCGGTTGATTCGCTTCAGAAGCTCAAGCATACTGTTGGTACCTCCCCCCCATTCTTTGCCCGTGTCCAGGAGGAGGATTTTACGTTTTTGCGGCATGTCTGAATCCGTATGCTACCCTTCATCTGACCGCATTATAAAGAATTTGTTGAAATAAAATAGATTTTTTGTATTTCTTTGTCTTTTTATAAGAAAACGTTTTAAACGCGCTTATTTTAAAAGTGTGATTTAAGACTTTAATCGCCTCTTCTCAATTAGATACTATTAGCGAAAGTATTTATGTTGTTATTGAGAGAGTGAGAAAATGTTTAAAATAACGGTCTGCTTATTAACGTTTAACTCCGAAAGAACGTTGCACGATGTTATTCCTCCTCTTTTAAAAATAGCGGATGAATTCGTTGTAGTTGATTCCGGAAGTACAGACGCAACGATATATATTTGCCAGAGTTATGGATTGTCGGCCATATTCAAAAAATATAGCTGGCACGGCGAGCAGATGAACCATGCCGTATCCCATGCACACAACGACTGGGTGCTGTGCATGGACAGCGACGAAATACTCGATCAAGAAACCGTTGATGCTATTTTAAAATTAAAAATGGGCGATGAACCCGAACCGGATATGGCGTGGCGGATATGTCGTCACTGGTTTGTTCTGGGAGAAAATGTCCGAACGATTTATCCCGTCTCATCACCGGATTATCCGGTGCGTCTTTTTAACCGTACGCAGTCGCGATTTAATAACCGGCCAGTAGACGATCAGGTCGAAGGTTTTCTCCATTCTGAACGTATTCCTGGCTATGTCAGACATGATACATTTTATTCACTGCATGAACTTTTCAATAAATTAAACGGATATACCACTCGCCTGGTTCAATATCAGACGATACGTCCCTCTCTTGGTCGCGGAGCGATCAGCGCTATCGGCGCATTTTTCAAATGGTATCTGTTTAGTGGTGCCTGGCGTCAGGGCAAAGTGGGTGTGGTGACAGGGTTTTATGCCACGGCGTACAGTTTTTTGAAGTATTTCAAGGCCTGGTATCAGAATCGGGAAAAGAAAGAGTCCGTTGCAAAAGAGCAGTCGGACTCTTATCTGGCAGAATAGGCGTTAGCCGATCAGGCTTTTTTTCCCCAACCCTGCCACTGTTGCTGGACGTATTTAACCAGCGTACTGCTGCTGATGCTTTCGCCAATCACCGTGAAGAAGCGGGTTGCATAGACCGGTTCAGGCGGCTGTTTCAGCGTGCAGTTCTTCACGCCGCGGAATGGATTACGTGGCCGCGTTGCGGGTGGTTGCGCGCTACCCGGACGAGAAGTATCCACCTGAGGTTCATTGAGCAGATCGCTCGGACGCACCAGCGTGATATCGGCGGGTAAGCCCGGCAACATTTGCTGCAAAACGCGAACGGTAGACGGATGCGGATGCCCAATGGCAATCGCCGAACCGTTACGGCGCGCCAGCTGTACCGCGCGGTTGAACTGGACGCGGATATCCGCTTCGTTCTGGGAGTCATCCAGGAATACTTTGCGCTTGATGACTTTCACGCCCGTTCCCTGAGCGGCACGCATCGCCTGGCTGTTGCCGATGGTCATGCTGTCGAGGAAATAGAGGTTGTAACGCTCCAGCGCCTGCATCACTTTCAGCATACCGTACAGGCTGGAGGTCATCGCGCTGCCCATATGGTTATTCAGACCCACGGCATACGGCACTTTATTGTACGCATCGCGGATGATGCGATCGATCTCGTCGCTGCTCATGTCCGGGCGCAGGGTATCTTTTTCCAGCGGCTGCTTGCTGAGGGGGGCCATCGGCAGATGGATAAGGACCTGATGGCCGCCATTGTGCGCTTTGGTCGCCATTTCATGCGCGTGAGGCGCATTAGGCAGGACGGCGACAGAGATGGCTGACGGCATCGCCAGCACCTGATTTTCATAGTGTGGTCGATAACCGAAGTCATCAATCACAATCGCGAGTTTGCCTGCATAAACCGGTGCAGCCAGCGCCAGTGCGCTGACTACGGAAAAAACAATTCGACGAAATTGAAGCAAAACTTATCTTCCCAACCACGGCTGTGGATTGACCGCCTGACCCTGACGACGAATTTCGAAATAGAGTGACGGGCGGCCCTGACCGCCACTGCTGCCCACAAGGGCAATGGGTTGACCCGCGCGCACCTGAGTGCCAACGCTGACTAGCGCACTCTGGTTGTAGCCGTAAAGACTCATGTCGCCTTTACCGTGTTCAACCACCACCACGAGCCCATAACCCTGTAGCCAGTCGGCCAGGATCACGCGGCCATCGGCGATGGCTTTCACTTCGCTACCTTCAGACGCACCGATAACGATCCCCTTCCAACGTAGCTCACCCTGCAACTGTTCGCCATAGCGATGCAGGATCGTACCGCGAACGGGCCAGTAAGCCTGACCACGCGGGGAGCCGAGGCCGCCGGTACGGGACATCAGGGAACGTTCATTTTCAGTCGGTTTGTAGGTGGTGCCTTTGCGGGAGGCTTCCTGCTGCTTGTTACGCACCGCCTGCGCTTCGCGCGCTTCTTTTTCGGCGCGCGCTTTGGCCGCGGCTTCTGCCCGGGCAATGCTGTTACGCAGTCTGGATTCGTTGGCGCGCATTTCGCTCAGCTGGCTTTGTCCTGCCTGGATAGAGGACTCCAGCCCGGCGAGCGTCTTCTTACGCTCATTGCGCGCCTGCTCAAGCTTCTCCTGCTGCGCCTGCTGATCGTAGAGCAGCGTTTGCTGCTGGCTCTGCTTCTCTTCCAGCTCGGCTTTTTGCGTGGTGACTTCTTCGCGCGTCTGTTTCAGCTGCGCAATGGTCTCCTGACGCGCCTGGTTAAGATAGCCGAAATAGGCCTGTAAACGCTGACCTCGCTGGCTCTCTTCACCGCTGAGGATCAGCTGAAGGCCTGTGTGTTCACCCTGACGGAAAGCAGCATCAAGCTGTGCAGCAAGGTTCCGCTCCTGGGCATCGCGCTGACGCTCCAGTTTCGCAATCGACGCGTTCATTTCATCGATTTGCTTATTGAGCTGGGCAAGGGTGTTTTGTGTTTCACGCAGCTTACGCGCGGCGGCGGAAATGGCCTCTTCCTGCTTTTTAAGCTGGGCGAGCAGGGTGGCGCGCTGCTGTTGCTGCTGGCGTACCGCACGCTCTTTGGCGGCGATATCGGCCTGAATGGATTTAAGCTGATCGCGGTCATCCGCATGGGCGGATGCGGCGCACAGCAATACGCCAGCGCTGAGTGCGCTGGCGCAAAGCAGAGGTCTGACTGATAACCGAAGCGGCTTCATGACCCATGTGATTGAAAAAATCGCCTTTCCCCTCATGGGGAGCGATTATTCCACGATGAACAGCGGCTTGCCAGTCATCTCTTCAGGGATTTCCATACCCATCAGCGACAACATGGTTGGCGCGATGTCGGAAAGCTTGCCGCCTTCCACTGCTTTCACTGATTTATCACCCACATAAATCAGTGGAACAGGCAGGTTGGTATGGGCGGTATGTGCCTGACCGGTTGCCGGGTCACGCATCTGTTCTGCGTTACCGTGGTCAGCGGTAATCAGCAGTTGGCCGCCTACGGATTCAACCGCTTTCGCAACCTGCTCAACGCAGTGGTCCAGCGCTTCAACCGCTTTAACGGCTGCTTCCATCACGCCGGTGTGGCCCACCATATCGCCATTCGGATAGTTACAGATGATGGTGTCGTATTTACCGCTTTGGATCGCGGCCACCAGTTTTTCGGTCAGCTCCGCAGAGCTCATTTCTGGCTGGAGATCGTAAGTGGCGACTTTCGGTGAGTTAATCAGGATGCGGTCTTCGCCTTTAAACGGCTCTTCTACGCCGCCGTTAAAGAAGAATGTCACGTGCGCATACTTCTCAGTTTCGGAGATGCGCAGCTGCGTTTTGTCATTTTTCGCCATCCACTCGCCGAAGGTGTTTGCCAGCGAGGCGGGTGGATACGCGCATGGGGCTTTGATATCCGCTGCATATTCGGTCAACTGGATGAAATCAATCTTCGCCACTTTCTTACGGGCGAAACCGTCGAAATCGCTGTTGACGAAGGCGCGGGTGATTTCGCGCGCGCGATCGGCACGGAAGTTCATGAAGATCAGCGCATCGCCATCTTCCATGGCGGCATCGGCCTGGCCTTCAGCGCGGATCACGGTTGCCTTCACAAATTCGTCGTTTTCATCACGCGCGTAAGCCGCTTCCAGGCCTTCAACGGCGGTCGGGAACTGGAACTCGCCTTTTGCCAGGGTCAGCAGATCATAGGCTTGCTCAACGCGGTCCCAGCGGTTGTCGCGGTCCATGGCATAGTAACGACCAATGATGGACGCCACGCGGCCTTTGCCCAGTGCGGCAAATTTGTCTTCAAACGCTTCAAGAGAACCTTTTGCGCTGCGTGGTGGCGTATCGCGACCATCCAGGAAGGCGTGCAGATAGATTTTTTCCGCACCGCGCTCAGCGGCCAGTTCTACCATCGCCATGATGTGATCTTCGTGGCTGTGAACGCCGCCCGCAGAGAGCAGACCCATAATGTGAACAGCCTTGCCTGCGGCAACGGCTTTATCAACCGCTCCGGTGAGCGTTGGGTTGGCAAAGAATGTACGTTCTTTGATTTCAACGTCCAGGCGCGTCAGGTCCTGATAAACGATACGGCCCGCACCCAGGTTAACGTGACCCACTTCTGAGTTGCCCATCTGACGATCCGGCAGACCCACTTCCAGGCCAGACGCATCAATCAGGGTGTGGGGACGTTTTGCCCATAGCGCATCCATAACCGGGGTTTTGGCGTTGAAAATGGCGTTATCCTGTTGATCTTCACGGTAGCCATAGCCATCCAGAATCACCAGTACCATAGGTTTTTTAGAAACCGACATTGCGACAACCTCATGCTCAAGAGACAAAAATTTTGCGTAATTTTACTACAGCTGAATCGATAAAATAGCCGCAGAAGATCAAAGAAAGCGCGGGGGCAAGGCTGTTCTCAGGCCATTTTGAGGCTTTTTTTACGTGGCATGCCGCAGAAAATAGATTAGCTTTATGTCGCTGGCTGTATTTGCCACAGCGCACAGGTATACTCCTGTCCTGGTTTTTTTAATCACTTAGTCGGGAGTTGTTACCCCCCATGCAAGAAATTATGCAATTCGTTAGCCGCCACCCGGTTCTGAGCATCGCGTGGATTGGCCTGCTGGTCGCTGTACTGTTCACCACATTTAAGGGACTGACGTCTAAAATTAAGGTGATCACCCGCGGTGAAGCGACACGTCTGATCAACAAAGAGGACGCCGTGGTTGTCGATCTGCGTCAGCGCGACGATTTCCGCAAGGGCCATATTGCAGGTGCTATCAACCTGCTGCCAGCGGAAATTAAAGCGAACAACATTGGTGAGCTGGAGAAGCATAAAGCCCAGCCGATTATTGTTGTTGACGGCACTGGCATGCAGGCGCAGGAATCTGCCAACGCACTGCATAAAGCAGGCTTTGAAAACGTAACGGTGCTGAAAGAAGGCATCTCCGGCTGGAGCGGGGAGAATCTTCCTTTAGTGCGCGGTAAATAAGGAGTTAAGTGATGGCCAATATTGAGATCTACACCAAAGCAACGTGCCCGTTCTGCCACAGAGCGAAAGCGCTGCTGTCCAGCAAAGGCGTAACGTTCAAGGAACTGCCGATCGATGGTGACGCGATTAAACGCGAAGAGATGATCCAACGCAGTGGTCGCACAACGGTTCCACAGATTTTTATTGATGCGCAGCACATTGGCGGCTGTGATGACTTGTATGCGCTCGACGCCCGTGGTGGACTCGATCCGCTGCTGAGCTAGAGACTTTAGGACAATTAAAAAGGGTTTTTCCATGTCAGAACAAAATAACACCGAGATGACTTTCCAGATCCAGCGCATCTACACCAAGGATGTCTCTTTCGAAGCGCCAAATGCGCCGCACGTTTTCCAGAAAGACTGGCAGCCAGAGGTTAAACTTGATCTGGATACCGCATCCACCCAGCTGGCGGATGATGTGTATGAAGTCGTACTGCGTGTCACCGTGACCGCCTCTCTGGGCGAAGAAACTGCGTTCCTGTGCGAAGTTCAGCAGGGCGGTATCTTCTCCATCGGCGGCATCGAAGGTAACCAGATGGCGCATTGCCTGGGTGCATACTGCCCGAACATCCTGTTCCCGTATGCGCGTGAATGCATCACCAGCCTGGTTTCTCGCGGTACATTCCCGCAACTGAACCTCGCGCCAGTAAACTTTGATGCGCTGTTCATGAACTATCTACAGCAGCAGGCTGGCGAAGGTGCCGAACAACATCAGGATGCCTGATGAGCACTGTTAATGCGTCAATGACTGTGATCGGTGCCGGCTCTTACGGCACCGCTCTTGCCATCACGCTGGCAAGAAATGGTCACGACGTGGTCCTGTGGGGCCACGATCCAAAACATATCGCGACGTTGCAACACGACCGCTGCAACGTGGCGTTTCTCCCGGACGTTCCGTTCCCTGACTCTCTCTATCTGGAAAGCGACCTCGCGACCGCGCTGGCGGCCAGCCGCAATATTCTGATTGTGGTGCCAAGCCACGTGTTTGGCGAAGTCCTGCGTCAGATTAAGCCGCTGATGCGTGCGGATGCGCGTATTGTGTGGGCGACGAAGGGGCTGGAAGCGGAAACCGGACGTCTGTTGCAGGACGTTGCCCGCGAAGCGCTGGGAACAGCGATCCCGCTGGCGGTGATCTCGGGGCCGACCTTTGCCAAAGAGCTGGCTGCGGGCTTGCCGACGGCGATCTCGCTGGCGTCCACCGACCAGGCATTTTCCGACGATCTTCAGCAACTGCTGCACTGCGGCAAAAGCTTCCGCGTGTACAGCAACCCTGATTTTATCGGCGTACAGCTGGGCGGCGCGGTGAAGAACGTCATTGCCATCGGGGCCGGGATGTCTGACGGCATCGGTTTCGGCGCGAATGCGCGTACGGCGCTGATCACCCGTGGTCTGACCGAAATGTCCCGCCTGGGCGAAGCGCTGGGTGCCGATCCGGCCACTTTTATGGGAATGGCTGGGCTGGGCGACCTGGTGCTGACCTGCACCGATAACCAGTCGCGTAACCGCCGCTTTGGCATGATGCTCGGACAGGGCAGCGATGTAAAAAGCGCGCAGGAGAAGATTGGTCAGGTGGTTGAAGGCTATCGCAATACCAAAGAAGTTCGCGAATTGGCGCACCGTTTCGGTGTCGAAATGCCAATAACCGAGGAAATTTATCAGGTATTGTATTGCGGAAAAAATGCGCGCGAGGCAGCATTGACCTTATTAGGTCGTGCGCGCAAGGACGAGCGCAGCAGCAATTAGCCGGGAAGTATCGTCACCTGAATGACCCAGCCAGCGCAGAACTGGCTGGTCATTAACTATCGTCTGGAGCAAGCAATGCCGTGTGAAGAACTGGATATCGTCTGGAATAATATTAAAGCCGAAGCCCGAGCTTTGGCCGATTGTGAGCCCATGCTGGCCAGTTTCTATCACGCGACGCTACTTAAGCACGAAAATCTCGGCAGCGCCCTGAGCTATATGCTTGCCAATAAACTGGCTTCCCCTATCATGCCTGCTATTGCCATTCGCGAGGTGGTGGAAGAGGCCTACGCCGCAGATCCGGAGATGATTGCTTCTGCCGCCTGCGACATTCAGGCCGTGCGTACGCGTGACCCGGCGGTGGATAAATACTCCACGCCGCTACTGTATCTCAAAGGATTCCACGCTTTACAGGCGTACCGCATCGGCCACTGGTTATGGAATGAGGGACGCCGCGCGCTGGCCATCTTTCTTCAAAACCAGGTTTCCGTGACCTTCCAGGTCGATATTCATCCGGCGGCGAAAATTGGCCGTGGGATCATGCTCGACCACGCCACCGGCATTGTTGTCGGTGAAACGGCGGTGATCGAAGATGACGTGTCGATCCTGCAATCCGTTACGCTGGGCGGTACCGGTAAAACCAGCGGCGATCGCCATCCGAAAATTCGTGAAGGGGTGATGATTGGCGCGGGTGCTAAAATCCTCGGCAATATTGAAGTCGGACGCGGCGCGAAGATTGGCGCGGGGTCGGTTGTGCTCCAGCCTGTACCGCCGCACACCACCGCCGCTGGCGTCCCGGCGCGCATCGTCGGTAAGCCAGACAGCGATAAGCCGTCGATGGATATGGATCAGCACTTCAACGGTATTCACCACACCTTCGAATACGGCGACGGCATCTGAACGCCGGAACAGCCAAATAAAAAAGCCCGGTGAGTCAATGCACCGGGCTTTTGATTAGTTGCGGTATAACACTTTGATAATGTGATAGCCGAACTGCGTATGCAGTGGGCCGGTTGGCTCCAGCACCGGGCAGGAGAAAACCACTTTATCAAACGCCGGGACCATCTGGCCCTGGCGGAACTCGCCTAAGTCACCACCGCGTTTGCCTGACGGGCAAATCGAGTGTTTCTTCGCCAGTTTGCCGAAGTCGGCGCCGTTTTTAATCTGTTCGAGCAGATCCTGTGCCAGTTTCTCTTCTTTAACAAGGATATGCAGTGCTGCTGCTGTTTTTGCCATGATCGTGCCTTGAGTCGACTAGTTTACGGTCGGTATACTACCACGCGTTTTTCCTCCTCTCCCGACTTTCATTGAGTGATCATTTATGCGTTTAAACCCCGGACAACAACAAGCTGTCGAATTCGTCACCGGACCCTGCCTGGTGCTGGCGGGAGCGGGATCCGGTAAAACACGCGTGATCACCAACAAAATCGCCCATTTAATTCGGGGTTGTGGATACCAGGCGCGCCATATCGCGGCGGTCACCTTTACCAACAAAGCGGCGCGTGAGATGAAAGAGCGCGTCGGCCAGACGCTGGGCCGTAAAGAGGCGCGCGGGCTGATGATCTCCACCTTCCACACGCTGGGTCTGGATATTATCAAGCGCGAATACGCGGCGCTGGGCATGAAGTCCAACTTTTCTCTCTTTGATGACACCGACCAGGTGGCGCTGCTTAAAGAGCTAACGGAAGGGCTGATCGAAGATGACAAAGTGCTGTTGCAACAGCTGATCTCGACGATCTCGAACTGGAAAAACGATCTGATGACGCCGGCCCAGGCAGCGGCAAGCGCCAAAGGCGAGCGCGACCGCATCTTTGCCCACTGTTATGGCCTGTACGACGCGCATATGAAAGCCTGTAACGTCCTGGATTTCGACGATCTGATCCTGCTGCCGACGCTGCTGCTTCAGCGGAATGAAGAGGTGCGCGAGCGCTGGCAGAACAAAATTCGTTACCTGCTGGTGGATGAATACCAGGATACCAACACCAGCCAGTACGAGCTGGTAAAGCTGCTGGTAGGGCAGCGTGCGCGCTTTACCGTCGTAGGCGATGACGATCAGTCGATTTACTCCTGGCGTGGCGCACGTCCGCAGAACCTGGTGCTGCTGAGCAAAGACTTCCCGGCGTTGCAGGTGATTAAACTGGAGCAGAACTACCGTTCCTCCGGGCGTATCCTGAAGGCGGCGAACATCCTGATTGCCAATAACCCGCACGTCTTTGAGAAGCGCCTGTTCTCCGAACTGGGTTACGGCACCGAGCTGAAAGTCCTTAGCGCCAATAACGAAGAGCACGAAGCGGAGCGCGTAACCGGCGAGCTGATTGCCCATCACTTCGTCAACAAAACTGAATACAAGGATTACGCGATCCTCTATCGCGGTAACCACCAGTCGCGCGTCTTTGAAAAGATGCTGATGCAGAACCGCATCCCCTACAAAATCTCCGGCGGTACGTCGTTCTTTTCGCGTCCGGAAATCAAGGATCTGCTGGCCTATCTGCGCGTGCTGACCAACCCGGATGACGACAGCGCTTTCCTGCGCATTGTAAATACGCCGAAGCGCGAGATTGGCTCTGCGACGCTGCAAAAGCTGGGTGAATGGGCGATGACCCGCAACAAAAGCCTGTTCACCGCCAGCTTCGATATGGGGCTGAGCCAGACCCTGACCGGGCGCGGCTATGAGGCCTTAACCCGCTTTACCCACTGGCTGGGTGAGGTGCAGCGTCTGGCTGAGCGCGAGCCTGTGGCGGCAGTACGCGATCTGATCCACGGCATTGATTACGAATCTTGGTTGTATGAAACCTCCGCCAGCCCGAAAGCGGCAGAGATGCGCATGAAAAACGTTAACCAGCTCTTCAGCTGGATGACCGAAATGCTTGAAGGATCTGAGATTGACGAGCCCATGACCCTGACGCAGGTGGTCACCCGCTTCACGCTGCGCGATATGATGGAGCGCGGGGAAAGCGAAGAAGAGGCCGATCAGGTTCAGCTGATGACGTTACATGCCTCGAAAGGGCTGGAGTTCCCTTATGTCTATCTGGTGGGGATGGAAGAGGGCCTATTGCCGCACCAGAGCAGCATTGATGAAGATAACGTCGACGAAGAGCGCCGTCTGGCCTACGTTGGGATCACCCGTGCGCAGAAAGAGTTGACGTTTACGCTGTGCAAAGAGCGCCGTCAGTATGGTGAGCTGGTGCGCCCGGAGCCGAGCCGTTTTCTGCTGGAGTTGCCTCAGGACGATCTTATCTGGGAGCAGGAGCGTAAAGTCATTACCGCTGAAGAGCGTATGCATAAAGGGCAGGCAAATGTGGCAAACATTCGCGCGATGCTGGCAAAAGCCAAAGAGAAGGGATAACTATTTGTAGGCCGGGTAAGGCGAAGCCGCCACCCGGCACGCTTCAAGGGTCACTTCACATCAAGCGCCCAGTGCACATAGCTCTGCCACTGGTACTCCTGCTCAATCAGTTCCGCCCCAAGCGGATGATCCTCAAGCCAGTTTTCCGGTAGCGTTAGCGTCAGTTTCTCCTCGTCTGCCGCCAGCGTAATGGCTGGCAGCAAATCATCTCGACGCCGACTGGCAAACAGGATCGCCAGCCGAAGCAGACGACACAGATGCTCCGCCACGCGCGGCGGCACAGCGTTCTGCTGGTGAAGGGAAGAGAGATCGACGGCGTTAGTCTGATTCAGCAGCAGGGTGGCCAGCAGCTTCTTCTGGGCGGGCGTATAACCCGGCAAATCGAGATTACGCACCAGCCAGGCCGCGTGCAGCGGTGCCTGCTTGTACTCCACGCTGAGACCAATTTCATGTAGTGCACAGGCGCTTAGCAACAGATCGCGGCTTAACGGTTCAATATCCCAGCTTTTTTTCACCTGATCGGCAAACTGTGACGCCAGTTGACTCACTCTCTGCGCCTGGTCGGTATCCACAATAAAGCGGCGTTGAACGTTACGCAGCGTACGGCTACGGATGTCCTGATCGACCGACTGGTGCAGCATTCCGTAGACCAGACCTTCACGCAGCGCACCGCCTGCCAGGGTCATACACTGGATATTAAGCTCGGTGAAAATGGCAATCAGTATGGCGAGCCCACTGGGGAAAACCAGCGCGCGTTCAAGCGTCAGCCCTTCTATTTCAAGCTCTTCCAGACGACCACACTGGATGGCGCGCTGTTTAAGCTGCTGGAGTTTGGCAAGCGTGATCCGCTCGTCCATCCCCTGTGCCATCATGATTTCCTGCAACGCCTGCACGGTTCCGGACGCGCCGACACACACTTTCCAGCCGTGATAGCGCAGTTCGTCCATGACCGGGCGCAGGACCGCACGCGCCGCGTTTTCCGCCTCGTCAAAATTCTCTTTGGCAAGGTTTCGATCGGTAAAGTAGCGTTCCAGCCAGGTCACACAGCCCATTGACAGGCTGAAGAGCGACGTCGCCTGCGCGCCTGTGCCCGTGACCAGTTCGGTACTGGCGCCACCGATATCGACCACCAGACGACGATCGTCGCCGCCGGTCGTATGCGCCACACCCTGATAAATCAGACGCGCTTCTTCTTCACCGCTGATGACCTGCACCGGACAGCCCAGAATTTCCTGTGCTCTGGCAATGAAATCGCCAGCGTTAACCGCAAGACGTAGGGTCGCCGTGGCAACAACGCGAATTTGACTGAGCGGGATATCCTGTAAACGTTCTGCAAACAGACGCAGACACTGCCAGCCACGTTCCATGGCTTCCGGGGAGAGATGATTATCGCTGCTCAGGCCCGCCGCGAGGCGGACCTTGCGCTTAATGCGCGTCAGCGTTTGTATGCTTCCCGCCACCTCGCGCACAACCAGCATATGAAAACTATTCGAACCGAGATCAATTGCCGCATAAAGCGAGGTGGAGCTGAGCATATTTTCTTAACCTGAACGACGACGATTACGCGGTGCACCGCCGGAACGACGCGGGCCATTGCCGGAGCGTGGACGTGTAAGGCGCTTAGGTGGCGGCAACTCGCTTAACAGCGCTTCCGGATTGTATTTGCTCTGTGGAATAGAGTGACCGATGTAGGTCTCAATGGCCGGAAGGTTCAGCGCATACTCTTCACACGCAAGGCTGATGGAGTGACCGCTTGCGCCTGCACGACCAGTACGACCGATACGGTGTACATAGTCTTCACAGTCATCTGGCAGGTCATAGTTAAAGACGTGCGTCACGGCTGGAATGTGCAGGCCACGGGCCGCCACGTCGGTCGCGACCAGAATATCAAGGTCGCCACGAGTAAATTCGTCGAGAATGCGCAGGCGTTTTTTCTGCGCCACGTCGCCGGTCAGCAGACCCACACGGTGACCATCTGCCGCCAGGTGTCCCCAGATATCTTCACAGCGGTGTTTGGTGTTCGCGAAGATAATCGCGCGATCCGGCCACTCTTCTTCGATCAGGGTTTGCAACAGGCGCATTTTCTCTTCATTAGAAGGATAAAAAAGCTCTTCTTTAATGCGGTGCCCGGTTTTCTGCTCCGGTTCTACTTCCACATATTCCGCGTTGTTCATCTGCTCGAATGCGAGTTCACGTACGCGGTATGACAGGGTTGCGGAGAACAGCATGTTCAGACGCTGGTTTGCCGCAGGCATACGGCGGAACAGCCAGCGGATGTCTTTAATGAAGCCCAGATCGTACATGCGGTCTGCTTCATCCAGCACCACGACCTGGATTGCGCCGAGGTTGATATGGTTCTGTTTGGCGTAGTCGATAAGACGGCCGGTGGTCCCAATCAGGATATCGACGCCGCTTTCCAGCACTTTCAGCTGTTTATCGTAGCCGTCGCCGCCGTAGGCCAGGCCAAGTTTCAGGCCGGTGGCTTGCGCCAGGGGCTCAGCGTCTGCGTGGATCTGTACCGCCAGTTCTCGCGTCGGGGCCATAATTAGCGCGCGCGGCTGGTTAACTTTGCGGTCTGCAATCGCTGGGTGAGAAAGTAAATAATGAAACGTTGACGTTAAAAACGCCATCGTTTTGCCAGTACCGGTTTGCGCCTGCCCTGCAACATCGCGACCGGCCAGCGTCAGCGGCAGGGCGAGAGCCTGAATGGGCGTGCAGTTATGAAACCCTTTAGCTTCAAGGGCTTCGATCACCTTTGGGTGCAGGGCGAAGTCGGAAAACTTCTGTTCTGTTAAATGTGTTTTGCTCATAGTGTGGTAGAATATCAGCTTACTATTGCTTTACGAAAGCGTATCCGGTGAAATAAAGTCAACCTTTAGTTGGTTAATGCGACATCAACACGTCGTTGGTGGAGACAAAACCAACGTACCAGGCTTATTCCTGTGGAGTTATATATGAGCGATAAAATTATTCACCTGACTGACGACAGTTTTGACACGGACGTACTTAAAGCTGACGGGCTGATCCTCGTTGATTTCTGGGCTGAATGGTGTGGTCCTTGCAAAATGATCGCTCCGATTCTGGATGAAATCGCTGACGAATATCAGGGCAAACTGACCGTTGCCAAGCTGAACATCGACCAGAACCCGGGCACCGCGCCAAAATACGGTATCCGTGGCATCCCGACCCTGCTGCTGTTCAAGAACGGTGACGTGGCAGCGACCAAAGTGGGCGCACTGTCCAAAGGTCAACTGAAAGAGTTCCTGGACGCTAACCTGGCGTAAGGTTTCTCAGCTGAGCGTCCAGAGCGCCTAATTAACGGCGAGATCTGGACGCCCGGCTTTAGGCGTGCTAAGTTAGCTATGACTACGTTTTAAACATATCTTGTTGTTTGAATCTTGTTTTACCCGATACTTCCCGTTGTTAACATAAACAGTGCGTGAAGTTGCTAGATTCCGGGCTTGTCACTCAATCCGTCTTGTCGTTTCAGTTCTGCGTTCTTTCCCTGTGACCAGACAGCGAACAGACATGAGGTGATGGCCGCTAAACAGGCATGGATGACCCTGCCATACCATTCACAACATTAAGTTCGAGAATCACCCCGAGTTTAAGAACCCACACCATTATGAATCTTACCGAATTAAAGAATACGCCGGTTTCTGAGCTGATCACTCTCGGCGAAAATATGGGACTGGAAAACCAGGCTCGTATGCGCAAGCAGGACATCATTTTCGCCATCCTGAAGCAGCACGCTAAGAGTGGCGAAGATATCTTTGGCGACGGTGTGCTGGAGATACTGCAAGACGGATTTGGTTTCCTCCGCTCCGCAGACAGCTCCTACCTCGCCGGCCCTGACGACATCTACGTATCCCCTAGCCAAATCCGCCGTTTCAACCTCCGCACTGGTGACACCATTTCAGGTAAGATTCGTCCTCCAAAAGAGGGTGAACGCTACTTTGCGCTGTTGAAGGTTAACGAAGTTAACTACGACAAACCGGAAAACTCCCGCAATAAGATCCTGTTCGAGAACTTAACGCCGCTGCACGCGAACTCTCGCCTGCGCATGGAGCGTGGTAACGGGTCTACTGAAGACTTAACCGCGCGTGTGCTGGATCTGGCATCGCCAATTGGTCGTGGCCAGCGTGGTCTGATTGTAGCGCCGCCAAAAGCCGGTAAAACCATGCTGCTGCAAAACATCGCGCAGAGCATTGCTTACAACCACCCAGACTGTGTGCTGATGGTGCTGCTGATTGACGAACGTCCGGAAGAAGTGACCGAGATGCAGCGTCTGGTGAAAGGGGAAGTGGTTGCGTCTACCTTCGACGAGCCTGCTTCCCGCCACGTTCAGGTTGCGGAAATGGTTATCGAGAAGGCGAAACGCCTGGTTGAGCACAAGAAAGATGTGATCATCCTGCTCGACTCCATCACCCGTCTGGCGCGTGCCTACAACACCGTGGTGCCGGCTTCCGGTAAAGTACTGACCGGTGGTGTGGATGCCAACGCCCTGCATCGTCCGAAGCGTTTCTTCGGTGCGGCGCGTAACGTGGAAGAGGGCGGTAGCCTGACCATTATCGCGACGGCGCTGATCGATACCGGCTCCAAAATGGACGAAGTTATCTACGAAGAGTTCAAAGGTACAGGCAACATGGAACTGCACCTTTCTCGTAAAATCGCAGAAAAACGCGTCTTCCCGGCGATCGACTACAACCGTTCCGGTACCCGTAAAGAAGAGCTGCTTACCACTCAGGAAGAGCTTCAGAAAATGTGGATCCTGCGCAAAATCATCCATCCAATGGGCGAAATCGACGCAATGGAATTCCTCATCAACAAACTGGCGATGACCAAAACGAACGACGATTTCTTCGACATGATGAAACGCTCGTAACGCAAATAATCCCAGTAAACGCCACGTTTTTACGTGGCGTTTTTTATTTATGGACTATACGCTATTACCACACACTCCCAATTTTGACCTGTCGGTGCGACAATAAGAATGTTTGCACAGTCAAAGAAATAATTGATTGAAAAACATACAAAGGGAGTTGTGAGAAGCCATCTTTAATCCTTCTGAGGCAGAGGCTTCATGGTTATACTTCCGGGACTAACATTTGTTGAGAGCAATCCATTGTGAATCTACTCACTGCAGTAACTGAGCTGATCAGTATTTTTTTATTCACAACCTGTTTTTTGTTCATTGCGCGCAAGGTAGCAAAAAGAATTGGGTTAGTGGACAAACCGAACTTCCGTAAACGTCATCAGGGGCTTATTCCGCTGGTGGGCGGCATTTCGGTATACGCAGGCATCTGTTTCACATTCGGGATCGCGGATTATTATATCCCCCATGCCGCACTCTATCTGGCATGTGCCGGTGTGCTGGTACTGGTCGGCGCCCTTGATGATCGTTTTGATATCAGCGTGAAGTTCCGCGCGACGGTACAGGCGGCCATTGGCATCATTATGATGGTGGTAGGCGGCCTCTATCTCAGAAGCCTGGGCTACGTGTTTGGTCCCTGGGAGCTGGTGCTTGGGCCATTCGGCTTCTTCCTGACGCTGTTTGCCGTGTGGGCGGCTATCAACGCCTTTAACATGGTTGACGGTATCGACGGTCTGCTTGGTGGGCTGTCCTCTGTTTCGTTTGGCGCGATCGGCATCATCTTATGGTTTGACGGCCAGTACAGCCTGTCAATGTGGTGCTTTGCTATGATTGCCGCCATCCTGCCATACATCTGCCTGAACCTGGGTGTGTTAGGGCGTCGCTATAAAGTCTTTATGGGCGATGCGGGCAGTACCCTGATTGGCTTTACGGTTATCTGGGTCCTGCTGGAAACCACGCAGGGTAAAACGCACCCTATCAGCCCGGTAACGGCTCTCTGGATTATCGCCATCCCGCTGATGGACATGGTCGCTATTATGTACCGCCGTCTGCGTAAAGGGATGAGCCCGTTTTCTCCCGATCGGCAGCATATTCACCACCTGATTATGCGCGCCGGCTTCACGTCTCGTCAGGCATTTGTGTTGATTACGCTTGCGGCTGCTATTCTGGCTGCGATTGGCGTTGCCGCGGAATACGCACATTTCATTCCTGAATGGGTAATGTTGGTATTATTCTTGCTAGCATTTTTCATGTACGGTTACTGCATCAAGCGTGCATGGAAAGTCGCGCGTTTTATTAAACGTTTAAAACGCAGGATGCGTCGGAACAGTGGCAAAAACACAACATTAACTAAGTAAAACCGGGACTATGATGACTCAACCGTTGGCGGGAGCGAAATCAGTGGGCACTGAGAACGAGCTGGATATTCGTGGTTTGTTTCGCGTGTTATGGCAGGGCAAACTGTGGATTGTAGGGATTGCCCTGGGGTTCGCGCTGTTAGCGCTTGCTTACACCTTCTTTGCAAAACAAGAGTGGAGCGCCACGGCGATCACAGACCGACCAACGGTGAATATGCTTGGAGGCTACTACTCCCAGCAGCAATTCCTGCGTAATCTTGATATCAAGGCCAATCTGGCGACCCCGGATCAGGCCTCGGTGATGGATGAATCCTACAAAGAGTTTGTGATGCAGCTGGCGTCGTGGGATACACGTCGCGATTTCTGGTCCCAGACGGACTACTACAAGCAGCGCATGGTCGGTAACAGCAAAGCGGATGCCGCGCTGCTGGATGATCTGATTAATAACATTCAGTTTATGCCTGGCGATGTGCTTCGTAACGTTAGCGACAGCGTGAAGCTGATTGCGGAAACGGCGCCGGACGCCAATAACCTGTTGCGTCAGTACGTTGCTTTTGCCAGCCAGCGCGCGGCCAGTCATTTGAATGACGAGCTGAAAGGCGCCTGGGCTGCGCGCACTATCCAGATGAAAGCGCAGGTCAAACGCCAGGAAGAGGTCGCTAAGGCCATCTTCGCCCGTCGCGTGCATAATCTTGAGCAGGCGCTGAAGATTGCGGAACAGCACAATATTTCCCGTAGCGAAACGGATGTTCCGGCGGACGAACTCCCGGATTCAGAAATGTTCCTTCTTGGTCGCCCAATGCTTCAGGCACGTCTGGAAAATATCCAGGCCGTTGGCCCTGACTTTGACCTTGATTACGACCAAAACCGCGCCATGCTCAATACGCTCAACGTCGGTCCAACGCTGGACCCGCGTTTTCAGACCTATCGTTATTTAAGAACGCCTGAAGAGCCTGTAAAACGCGATAGTCCGCGTCGCGCATTCCTGATGATCATGTGGGGGATTGTGGGCGCACTGACTGGCGCTGGCGTAGCGTTATTGCGTCGCCGCACAAACTAAGAACGCCGTCTACGATGAAGGCTGTGACCTTCATCGTCTAATCGAAGAGAATCGATGTGAAAGTACTAACCGTATTTGGCACCAGGCCGGAGGCCATCAAGATGGCGCCTCTGGTTCATGCGCTGGCCAGAGATCCTGATATTGAAGCGAAAGTGTGCGTGACTGCCCAGCACCGTGAGATGCTCGATCAGGTCTTAACCCTCTTTTCTATCGTCCCGGATTACGATCTCAATATAATGAAACCGGGACAGGGACTGACGGAAATAACCTGCCGTATTCTGCAAGAATTAAAGCCTATTCTGGAGTCGTTCAAGCCGGATGTAGTGCTGGTGCACGGCGACACCACTACTACCGTGGCAACCAGCCTGGCCGCGTTCTATCAGCGTATCCCCGTTGGTCATATTGAAGCGGGTCTGCGTACCGGCAATCTCTATTCCCCGTGGCCGGAAGAGGCCAACCGTACGCTCACCGGTCACCTGGCGATGTACCATTTTGCGCCAACCGAGAACTCACGCCAAAACCTGCTGCGCGAAAATATCAGCGACAGCAAGATCTTCGTCACCGGCAATACGGTCATTGATGCGCTGATTTGGGTGCGTGACCGCGTGCTGGCTAACAGCGAGCTTCAGGCAGAACTTGCTGCGCGCTATCCGTTCCTGAACAACGGCAAGAAAACGATTCTGGTGACGGGCCACCGCCGCGAAAGCTTTGGTCGTGGCTTTGAGCAAATCTGCCACGCGCTGGCTGAAATCGCTGCGCAGAACGAGGATGTGCAGATTGTCTATCCGGTGCACCTCAACCCGAACGTCAGCGAACCGGTCAACCGTATCCTGGGTCACGTGGAAAACGTGCTCCTGATCGAGCCGCAGGACTATCTGCCATTTGTCTGGCTGATGAACCACGCCTGGCTGATCCTAACCGATTCTGGCGGCATTCAGGAAGAGGCGCCCTCCCTCGGTAAGCCGGTACTGGTGATGCGTGAAACCACCGAACGCCCGGAAGCGGTTACTGCCGGTACCGTGCGTCTGGTGGGAACGGATCCGCGTCGTATTGTCGAAGAGGTCACGCGCTTACTGCATGACGATGAAGAGTATCAGGCGATGAGCCGGGCCCACAATCCGTACGGTGACGGGCAGGCTTGTGGTCGTATTTTGCACGCACTTAAACACAATCGGGTAACGCTATGAGTTTTACTACCATCTCTGTTGTTGGTCTTGGCTATATCGGGCTGCCTACTGCGGCGGCCTTTGCCTCTCGTCAAAAGCAGGTCGTTGGCGTAGATATCAACGCGCACGCGGTGGAAACCATCAACCGTGGCGAAATTCATATCGTGGAGCCCGATCTCGATCGCGTGGTGAAAAAGGCGGTGGACGGTGGCTTCCTGCGCGCCAGCACCACGCCGGTAGAAGCCGATGCGTACCTGATTGCGGTTCCAACGCCCTTTAAAGGCGATCATGAGCCTGACATGGTTTACGTCGAGGCGGCGGCAAAATCCATTGCGCCTGTGCTGAAGAAAGGGGCGCTGGTTATCCTTGAGTCCACTTCACCTGTTGGGGCAACCGAGCAGATGGCACAGTGGCTGGCCGAGGCGCGTCCCGATCTTAGCTTCCCCCAGCAGGTGGGCGACCAGGCCGATATCAATATCGCCTACTGCCCTGAGCGCGTACTGCCAGGCCAGGTGATGGTGGAACTGATTAAAAATGACCGCGTGATTGGCGGCATGACGCCAGTCTGCTCCGCGCGCGCCAGCGAGCTGTATAAAATTTTCCTTGAAGGCGAATGTGTGGTGACCAACTCCCGCACCGCCGAAATGTGCAAACTGACCGAAAACAGTTTCCGCGACGTTAACATCGCGTTTGCGAATGAACTGTCGTTGATTTGCGCCGATCAGGGGATTAACGTCTGGGAACTTATTCGCCTTGCCAACCGTCACCCCCGCGTGAACATCCTTCAGCCGGGGCCGGGCGTGGGTGGGCACTGCATCGCGGTCGATCCGTGGTTTATCGTGGCGCAAAATCCGGAACAGGCACGCCTGATTCGCACCGCGCGCGAAGTAAACGACCATAAACCGCACTGGGTTATCAACCAGGTCAAAGCCACGGTCGCGGATTGCCTGGCCGACAGCGGCAAACGCGCCAGTGAGCTGAAAATTGCCTGCTTTGGTCTGGCATTCAAACCGAATATTGACGATCTGCGCGAAAGCCCGGCGATGGAAATTGCCGAAATGATCGCTGCCTGGCACAGCGGTGAAACGCTGGTGGTTGAGCCGAATATTCATGCGTTGCCGGCAAAACTTGCCGGTCACTGCACCCTTACCGCCCTGGATGACGCGCTGGCGACGGCGGATGTGCTGGTGCTGCTGGTGGATCACAATGCGTTTAAAGCGGTTTCCGGTGATGCCGTACGTCAGCAGTATGTTGTTGATACCAAAGGCGTGTGGCGTTGAGTATCCTCAACGGCGTGCTGGAGTCTCTTGAGTGGGAAAGCGCATTTTTTGCGCGTCCCTCAGCGATAGTGCGTCTGCGCGACAATGCCCCTGCGTTGCAGGATGCAGACTTCAGCGCCTGGCAGCGCGTACAGGCTAAGATCCCGGCGGACCGCGCCGATCTGCTGGACGCCCTCCAGCAGCACGGATTCCGGCTGGTCGAGGGCGAGGTTGATCTCTCTGTTACCGTGGCTCGCTACGCCTCACCGGGCGCGGAAATTGCAACGGAGCAGGATATCCCCACGCTGCGCAAGATGGCGGCGCTGGCCTTCGCTCAGAGCCGTTTCCGGGCGCCCTGGTATGCGCCCGATGACAGCGGTCGCTTTTATGCTCAGTGGATAGAGAATGCGGTCAAAGGCACGTTTGACCACGTCTGTCTGGTGTTCCGTACTGACGGGGGACAGATTCAGGGTTTTGTTTCGCTTCGCAGGCTCACCGAGCACGAGGCGCGCATCGGATTGTTAGCCGGGCGCGGCATGGGCGAGAAACTCATGCAGGCGGCGCTGCACTGGGCGGAGCAACAACAGGTATCGACGCTGCGGGTCGCAACCCAGATGGGCAACACCGCTGCGCTTAAACGTTATATTGCGAGTGGTGCCAGCATCGACGCCACCGCCTACTGGTTATACAGGTGACAAGATGATTCCATTTAACGCGCCTCCCGTTGTGGGCACTGAACTTGATTACATGCAGTCGGCTATGGGCAGCGGCAAGCTCTGTGGCGACGGCGGTTTTACCCGCCGCTGCCAGCAGTGGATGGAGCAACGTTTTCACAGTGCCAAGGTGCTGCTGACGCCGTCCTGTACCGCATCGCTCGAGATGGCGGCGCTGCTGCTGGATATCCAGCCTGGCGATGAAGTGATCATGCCGAGCTACACCTTCGTCTCCACGGCGAACGCGTTTGTCCTGCGCGGGGCGAAAATCGTGTTTGTGGATATCCGTCCGGATACCATGAACATCGACGAAACGCTGATTGAAGCGGCGATCACTGACAAAACGCGGGCGATTGTGCCGGTGCATTACGCGGGCGTGGCCTGTGAGATGGACACCATCATGGCCATCGCCAAAAAGCACAACCTGTTTGTGGTGGAAGACGCCGCGCAGGGCGTGATGTCCACCTACAAAGGGCGCGCGCTGGGCACCATCGGTCATATCGGCTGCTTTAGCTTCCACGAAACCAAAAACTACACCGCAGGCGGCGAAGGCGGCGCGACGCTGATTAACGATCGTGCCCTGGTGGAGCGTGCGGAAGTGATCCGTGAAAAAGGGACCAACCGCAGCCAGTTCTTCCGCGGTCAGGTGGATAAGTACACCTGGCGCGATATCGGCTCAAGCTACCTGATGGCGGATTTGCAGGCCGCGTATCTCTGGGCGCAGCTGGAAGCGGCAGAGCGAATCAATCTGCAACGCCTCTCCCTGTGGCAAACCTACTACGACGCGCTGGAGCCGCTGGCAAAAGCCGGACGTATTGAACTGCCGACTATTCCGGCAGACTGTATCCACAACGCTCACATGTTCTACATCAAGCTGCGCGATAACGACGATCGCAGCAAGCTGATTACCTGGCTGAAAGAGGCGGAAATTATGGCGGTATTCCACTATATTCCGCTGCACTCCAGCCCGGCTGGCGAAGCCTTCGGGATGTTTGCCGGTGAAGACCGCTACACCACCAAAGAGAGCGAACGTCTGCTCCGCCTCCCCCTGTTCTACAACCTCGCGCCGGTGAACCAGCGTACGGTGATCAATTCGCTTCTGAGTTATTTCGCCTGATATGTCTCTGGCAAAAGCGTCGGTGTGGACGGCAGCGTCCACGCTAGTAAAAATTGGCGCCGGGTTACTGGTCGTCAAGCTGCTGGCCGTCTCATTTGGTCCGTCAGGCGTTGGGCTGGCAGGGAACTTCCGCCAGCTGGTCACGGTGCTTGGCGTGCTGGCGGGAGCCGGGATATTCAATGGCGTCACCAAATACGTCGCGCAGCATCATGACGATGCCGAAAAGCTCCGCACGGTGGTGGGCACCTCCTCGGCTATGGTGCTGGGCTTCTCTACGTTGCTGGCCGTCGTCTTTTTGCTGGCGGCGGCACCCATCAGCCAGGGGCTGTTCGGACACACGCATTATCAGGGGCTGGTGCGCCTGGTGGCGCTCGTTCAGATGGGGATCGCCTGGGCAAACCTGCTGCTGGCGCTGATGAAAGGCTTCCGTGATGCCGCCGGGAATGCGCTGGCGCTGATCCTCGGCAGCATCATCGGCGTTATCGCCTACTACTTTTGCTATCGGCTGGGCGGCTATGAAGGCGCGCTGCTGGGGCTGGCGCTGGTGCCTGCGCTCGTTGTCATTCCGGCAGCGTTTATGCTGATGCGCAGAGGCAATGTCCCGCTGAATTACCTGAAACCGCAGTGGGACAAGATGCTGGCGGGGCAGCTCGGTAAGTTTACCCTGATGGCGCTCATCACTTCGGTAACGCTTCCCGTTGCCTACGTGATGATGCGAAACCTGCTGGCAGCGCATTACAGCTGGGATGAAGTGGGGATCTGGCAGGGCGTGAGCAGCATTTCAGATGCTTACCTCCAATTTATTACGGCTTCCTTTAGCGTCTATTTACTGCCAACCTTATCGCGCCTGACTTCCAGGCAGGATATTACCCGCGAGATTTTTCGCTCCCTGCTTTTTGTATTGCCGGCGGTTGCGATCGCCAGCTTTACCGTCTGGTTACTGCGTGATTTCGCCATCTGGCTGCTGTTTTCGGCGAAGTTTACCGCCATGCGCGATCTGTTTGCCTGGCAACTGGTCGGCGATGTGCTGAAAGTGGGGGCATACGTTTTCGGCTATCTGGTGATTGCGAAGGCTTCGCTGCGGTTGTATATCCTGGCAGAGATCGGCCAGTTTGCGCTGCTGACGGCATTTTCTCACTGGCTGATCCCCACCCACGGTGCGCTGGGGGCGGCTCAGGCCTATATGGCAACTTATATCGTTTATTTCGCTGCCTGTTGCGGCGTATTTTTACTTTGGCGTAAACGCGCATGACTGCACTGATACACATACTGGGATCGGATATCCCGCATCACAACCAGACCGTTCTACGTTTCTTCAATGATGAACTGGCATCCGGCACGCCCGATGCGCGCGAGTTTATGGTCGTTGGACGCGATAACGGTCTGAGCGCGGCGTGTCCGGCATTGCACATCACCTTCTGGCCAGACAAAGCGGCGCTGACCAAAGCCGTTGTCGCGAAAGCTAAAGCGGACCGAAGCCAGCGTTTCTTCTTCCACGGACAGTTCAATACTGGCCTGTGGCTGGCGCTGTTAAGCGGCGGGATAAAACCTTCCCAGTTCAGCTGGCATATCTGGGGAGCGGATCTCTACGAAGTCTCCCGTGGCTGGAAATTCCGTCTTTTCTATCCGCTGCGTCGTCTGGCCCAGGCGCGCGTGGGCTGCGTTTTTGCTACCCGTGGCGATCTCAACTATTTTGCTAAACAGCACCCGAAGGTTCGCGGGGAGCTGCTCTATTTTCCGACCCGTATGGATCCGGCGCTGAACACCCTGGCGAATGACGCGATTCGTGAGGGCAAACTGACCATCCTGGTGGGAAATTCCGGCGATCGCAGTAACGAGCATGTCGCGGCGCTGCGGGCGGTACATCAGCAGTTTGGCGATACGGTGAACGTAGTGGTGCCGATGGGCTATCCCGCTAATAACGACGCCTACATCAATGACGTTCGCCAGCAGGGGCTTGCGCTGTTTAGCGCGGAAAATCTGCACATTCTCAACGATAAGCTGGAATTTGATGACTATCTCGCGCTCCTGCGAAAATGCGATCTGGGCTATTTCATCTTTGCCCGTCAGCAGGGGATTGGTACGCTGTGTCTGCTGATTCAGGCGGGCGTACCGTGCGTGCTCAACCGCGAAAACCCGTTCTGGCAGGACATGGCCGAACAGCATATTCCGGTGCTGTTTACCTCTGACACGCTTAATGTCGAGGTCGTACGGGAAGCGCAGCGTCAGCTCACGCTGGTGGATAAAAATAGCATCGACTTTTTCAGCCCGAACTACCTCACGCCGTGGCACCACGCGCTGCGTATTGCTTCAGGAGACAACGCATGAGCCAGTTGCAATTTAGCGGCTTGCTGGTGGTCTGGCTGCTGAGCACGCTGTTTATCGCCACGCTCACCTGGTTTGAGTTCCGGCGCGTACGTTTTAACTTCAACGTTTTCTTCTCGCTGCTGTTTTTGCTGACCTTTTTCTTTGGCTTCCCGCTGACCAGCATCCTCGTGTTCCGCTTTGATGTTGGCGTCGCTCCGCCGGAAATCTTGTTGCAGGCACTGCTCTCTGCGACCTGCTTCTACGCGGTGTATTACGTCACCTATAAAACGCGCCTGCGCGCGGCGAAAGACACCGCACCCCGTCGTCCGCTGTTTACCATGAACCGGGTAGAAACCCATCTGACGTGGGTTATGCTGATGACCATCGCCCTCGTCAGCGTGGCGATCTTCTTCATGCATAACGGCTTTTTACTGTTTAAGTTACAGTCCTATAGCCAGATTTTCTCCGCCGAAGTCTCTGGTGTCGCGCTCAAGCGTTTCTTCTATTTCTTCATTCCGGCGATGCTGGTGGTCTTTTTCCTGCGTCAGGACAGCAAAGCCTGGCTGTTCTTCCTGGTCAGCACCGTCGCATTTGGCATTCTGACCTACATGATCGTCGGCGGCACCCGCGCCAACATCATTATCGCCTTCGCGATTTTCCTGTTTATCGGCATTATTCGCGGCTGGATCTCGCTGTGGATGCTGGCGGCGGCAGGCGTCTTTGGCATTGTGGGGATGTTCTGGCTGGCGCTGAAGCGCTACGGACTGAACGTGGCGGGCGACGAAGCGTTTTATACCTTCCTGTATCTGACGCGCGACACCTTCTCGCCGTGGGAAAACCTGGCATTGCTGCTGCAAAACTACGACAAAATCGAATTCCAGGGGCTGGCGCCGATTGTTCGCGATTTCTATGTCTTTATACCGACGTGGCTGTGGCCTGACCGTCCCGGTATTGTCCTGAACACGGCGAACTACTTTACCTGGGAAGTGCTGAACAACCATTCGGGCCTGGCGATTTCCCCAACCCTGATTGGCTCGCTGGTAGTGATGGGCGGAACGTGGTTTATCCTGCCGGGCGCGATCGCGGTCGGGTTGATAATAAAATGGTTCGACTGGCTATATACGCTGGGTAACGAAGAGACCAACCGCTACAAAGCCGCTGTTTTGCACAGTTTCTGTTTCGGTGCCATTTTCAATATGATCGTTCTGGCGCGCGAGGGGCTGGATTCATTCGTCTCACGCGTGGTGTTCTTTATGGTCGTTTTCGGACTCTGTCTGCTGCTGGCAAAACTGCTGTACTGGTTGTTTGACAGTGCAGGGCTTGTGCACAGACGTGAGCCACAGGGCAGCACAACGCTGTCGCAAGTCTGAGTAGGGATTATCATGACGGATACAACTTCAGCCCCGCGTTATGCGCTGCGCGGGCTACAGCTGATTGGCTGGCGAGACATGCAGCACGCGCTGGATTTCCTGTTCGCGGACGGGCAGATGAAATCGGGCACGCTTGTGGCCATCAACGCAGAAAAAATGCTGGCGGTTGAAGATAATGCGGAAGTGAAAAGCCTGATTGAAGCCGCGGAGTTTAAATACGCAGACGGTATTAGCGTGGTGCGTTCAATTCGTAAAAAGTTTCCAGACGCTAATGTGTCTCGCGTGGCGGGAGCTGACCTTTGGGAGCGGCTTATGGAACGCGCAGGCGCTGAAGGCACACCGGTATTTTTGATCGGCGGCAAGCCAGAGGTGCTGGCGCAGACCGAACAAAAGCTGCGTAACCAGTGGAATGTTAACATCGTGGGCAGTCAGGATGGCTATTTCAGGCCGGAAGATCGCCAGGCGTTATATGAGCGCGTGCGCGACAGCGGGGCGAAAATTGTCACTGTCGCCATGGGGTCGCCGCGGCAGGAAATTCTGATGCGCGATTGCCGTCTGGTCAGCCCGGATGCGCTCTATATGGGCGTCGGCGGCACCTACGACGTCTTTACCGGCCACGTTAAGCGTGCGCCCAAAGTCTGGCAAAACCTGGGGCTGGAGTGGCTCTACCGCCTGCTTTCTCAACCGACACGAATCAAACGACAGATTCGTCTTCTGCGCTACCTCGCCTGGCACTACACCGGTAAAATGTAATCAATATGCAGCGCGATCTGCTGTTCGCGCTGCAACGCCCCCTGCAAAGCTGCTGAATTTCTGTGCAATGCATTCATTTTTTTAATGCATTGTTTGCCATTTGCCAGAATTTAAGAAACCATTCGCTCCGTATTTCAGTACCCCTCAAAAACAATACCCGGCAATAAGTCGGGAAACAGCAAACACAACCGAGGAATTATGGCAGAGAAAAAACCGGAGCTTCAGCGTGGGCTGGAAGCTCGACATATTGAATTGATCGCGCTGGGCGGGACTATCGGCGTTGGCCTGTTTATGGGCTCGGCAAGCACGCTGAAATGGGCGGGGCCTTCCGTCCTGCTGGCGTATATTATTGCCGGACTGTTCGTCTTCTTCATCATGCGCTCAATGGGCGAAATGCTGTTCCTGGAGCCGGTAACGGGCTCTTTCGCCGTTTACGCCCACCGGTATATGAGCCCGTTCTTTGGTTATCTCACGGCCTGGTCGTACTGGTTTATGTGGATGGCCGTCGGGATTTCGGAGATCACCGCCATCGGGGTCTACGTGCAGTTCTGGTTCCCGGAGATGGCCCAGTGGATACCTGCGCTTATTGCCGTAGGGCTAGTGGCGCTGGCGAACCTTGCCGCCGTTCGTCTTTACGGTGAAATCGAGTTCTGGTTTGCGATGATCAAAGTTACCACCATCATCGTGATGATTGTTGTGGGTCTGGGTGTCATCTTCTTTGGCTTCGGTAACGGCGGGCACGCTATCGGTTTCGGTAACCTGACCGGGCACGGCGGCTTTTTTGCGGGTGGCTGGAAGGGCTTTCTGACGGCGCTCTGTATCGTTGTCGCCTCCTATCAGGGCGTTGAGCTGATCGGCATTACCGCCGGTGAGGCGAAAAACCCGCAGGTCACACTGCGTAGCGCGGTAGGCAAGGTGCTGTGGCGTATCCTGATTTTCTATGTGGGCGCGATCTTCGTTATCGTGACCATTTTCCCATGGAACGAGATCGGCACCACCGGCAGCCCGTTTGTCTTAACTTTCGCTAAGATTGGCATCACGGCGGCAGCCGCCATTATCAACTTTGTGGTACTGACGGCGGCGCTTTCCGGCTGTAACAGCGGAATGTACAGCTGTGGGCGTATGCTTTACGCGCTCTCGCAAAACAAACAGCTGCCGGCTGTGATGGGCAAAGTCTCCCGCGTAGGTGTACCGGTGGCGGGCGTAGCGGTGTCGATTGTGATTTTGCTGATTGGCTCTTGCCTGAACTACATCATCCCAAATCCGCAGCGCGTGTTTGTTTACGTCTATAGCGCCAGCGTGCTGCCGGGGATGGTACCGTGGTTTGTCATTTTGATTAGCCAGTTGCGTTTCCGGCAGGCGCACAAAAAAGCGATCGCCAGCCATCCGTTCCGCTCCATTCTGTTCCCGTATGCGAACTATTTGACGATGGCGTTCCTGATTTGCGTATTAATTGGAATGTACTTTAATGAAGATACCCGCATGTCGCTGTTTGTCGGGATGATCTTCCTGGCTGCCGTCACAGCTGCATATAAACTTTTTGGCCTGGGTCGCCGTGGCTCCGCCCATAAAGTGGAGGAATAAGCGGCAAAATGTGCAAACCATAACCAAACGCGCATTTTTTTCAAAAAAGCACTAGACAGCGGGGACGGAGGTACGTAATATCCAGCCCCGCAACGGCGCTAAGCGCCCGTAGCTCAGCTGGATAGAGCGCTGCCCTCCGGAGGCAGAGGTCTCAGGTTCGAATCCTGTCGGGCGCGCCATTTTAGTCCCGGCGCTAGAGCTGCGGTGGTCTGAGAAGTAGTCAGAACCGCGTGAAAGAATACAGTGGTGGCTATAGCTCAGTTGGTAGAGCCCTGGATTGTGATTCCAGTTGTCGTGGGTTCGAATCCCATTAGCCACCCCATTATTGAAAGAGTTGTGAATTGCGAAGGTGGCGGAATTGGTAGACGCGCTAGCTTCAGGTGTTAGTGTTCTTACGGACGTGGGGGTTCAAGTCCCCCCCCTCGCACCACGACTTTTAATGAGTTGAACTAAAAATTCAAAAAAGCAGTACATCGGCGAGTAGCGCAGCTTGGTAGCGCAACTGGTTTGGGACCAGTGGGTCGGAGGTTCGAATCCTCTCTCGCCGACCAATTTTGAACCCCGCTTCGGCGGGGTTTTTTGTTTTCTGCGTTTTTTTATCCTGTAGTCATTTCCCGACAACACCCCACATCCTTGTCGCGATTCAGCGACATATAAACCATTAATATTTAAGTATTTATTATTTTACCTCTTAACCTGTCTCCTTGTGGCGACAGATCACCGACTTTAGCGCGATGTTGTATGGCTTCAGGCGGTTCTTAACAGCATAATTTCCTTTTATCTTAAAATGTTGCGCGATGTAAAAGTTCTGCGTGTAAACCTGGCACATTACATGCAATAATATGCGTGTAGATGCTCATTCCATCTCTTATGTTCGCCTTAAGGCCTCATAAACTCAGGAATGACGCAGAGCCGTTTACGGTGCTTATCGTCCACTGACAGATGTCGCTTCGGCCTCATCAGACACCATGGACACAACGTTGAGTGAAGCACCAAATATGTTGTCTTACAGACCTGTTTTAACGCCTGCTTTTATAGCAGGCGTTTTTTTATGCCTTATTCACGATAATGGGCCAGGACCAGCGCCACCAACAGCAGTGCGATAGCAGAGACAGCATATAGCGTCTGAGCCGCTCCCAATATCGTCGCCGTCATTGCGGCGAGGCCCGTAAAAAGGGAAGCGCTCAACGTTTGCCAGCGCCAGGCCTTACCGCTGGCAGCGGATATCTGTATAGCCTGAAAATTACTCAGTACCCCAAACGTACCCGCCGCAAAAACGATATTCGACGCCAGATGCGCGATAAAGATCATCCCCAGCGCAAGCACGACCCATGCGGATAAAAACGGAAGCAACCCATAGGCTGCCAGAAAAAGAGCAAGACAGCTAAGTAGCAAAGGCGATCTTGCTGCAAAGCGCGTCAGACTCTCTTTTCTGAGCAGCAAGGGGCCACAAAGCTGTCCCAGACTTCTGGCAAAAAGCAAGGGCAGCGCAAGCCCAGCGGCATTCTCGGGGTTGATCTGCTGCGCCAGTGCTGGCAGCAACGCCATTGCAGGCGAGCCTACGGCAGCAAGGGCAGGCAAAATCAGCAAACTGCGTTTTTGTCGAAGGGTCAGAGTTTGCCAGCGCAATGCCACAGGTTGAGGGTCCCCGACAGGCAACGGTGCTGGACGCGCTACATACTGGCGTTCTGCGAGAAACAGCATGACCAGCGATCCCATAAAACTGGCGGCGTCGATGACCAGTAAGGCGAAGACCGGGATGCGCTGGAACAACACTACACCCAGCCCGGTTCCTAACAAAACCTGGGAGGCAAAAACCACATTTTCCAGACACGTTGCCGCAGGCAGTTCTGCCTCATGCAGTCCGCGTTTAAACAGAAGCGTTAACGCAGGCCAGCTCATCCCGCTCAGCAACGCTTCTGTGGATTGCACCGCAAGCAGCGCCGGTATGCTGTGGTAATGTGCGCCTGAAAGGGGAAAGAGCAGGGCGAGCAAGCCCAGCCATTCGGTCAGCATCAACAGGTAGAGAGGTGAAAACCGCTGGCACAGCTTTTCACCAATCAGGCTGCCGATATAACCGGGCACCGTAGCAAAAAGGAAGGCGAGGGTTAACAGCGCTGACGGGGCTGACCACTGTAACAATAATCCGAAAACAACAACCTGAGTTAAGCCATTACCCAGGGAGCTAAAGATAAAGGCGCAGGCCAGCAGGCGGAGCCAGCGATGGCACCGCAGCGCTTCGAAAAGCGCATATAAAAGCGAGTTCATGACGATATCCTTTCAGAAACGGTTTATTCCACGCGGGTAAGCGCGTGTGCAAAAAAAAGTTAAGGAAAAGACATCGTTACATTGGCGGGTTCGTTTGCAGATAAGTGTTAAAAGAATGTAGCAGGAGAAATGAGATAAAAAAAGGAGGCCATCTGGCCTCCTGTTAATTACTGCTGCGTTCCGTTATTTTGCAACGTCAATAACAGCCCATCACGGCGCATAGCTGCGGCCTCTTCCGGCTTGTGTTGCTTGTCCAGCGAATCAGCAAGCCAGGCGTAATCAAATGCGTCCGGGCGTTGCTTCAGCGCGGCGCGGAAGGCGAGACTCGCCTCCTGCCACTCGCCGTGTTTCATCAGAGACTGGCCCAGCGTACTCCACAGCAGCGGACGATCGCCCACGGTTTTGATCTGCTGGCGCAGTGCTTTTTCAATTTGTTCCGGATTGTTGGTTTTCAGACGCGGGATGACCATCACCAGGCGGTCATCATACTGTCGCTTGAGACCGTCGAGGAGGATCTCCTGCGCGGTGTCATGGTCGTCACACTCAATCAGATGTTCTGCCATCGCAACCTGAAGAGGAACCTGCTGGCGCGTTTTGCGGCTCTGGTTTTTCCACCAGGTTTTCAGGCCGTCGCTGCCGAGATCGGCGCGCGCCTGATCCATCAGGCCAATCCAGGCCAGACGCTGAAGTTCATCACGATGTTCATCATCACCCACGTCGGCTTTCGCCATGGAAGGGATAATGTCCAGCAGCGAGCCCCATGCACCGGTCCGAATATATGCCTGCTCAGCAAGACGCAGCACTTCCGGATGACGAGGGGTAATTTCCAGCAGACGGTCAACGCCGTGACGTGCGGCATGGTTTTCATTGCGCGCCAGTTGCAGACGAACGCGGGTGATCTCAACCGGAATCGGATCCTTAGTAGAGAGCTCAGACGCGCGTTCAAGATGCTGATTGGCGCGGGCCTCATCGCCTCGCTGTTGCGCCGCCTCAGCGGCCAGCAGATAGTTAACAACCGGCTGTTCTGCATGGTCGGCATTTTTCGACATTAGCTTTTCAACCTGCTGATAGTCGCCTTCGGCCAGCTTCAGCAATGCCTGCTCGGTCTGCTTACGGGCGCGACGGCGCTTACGGCCAACGAACCAGCCGCGCGTATGTACGCCGGTGCGGAAAATACGACGCAGGAGCCACTCCACTGCCAGCAGAACGACCACACCCAGGATCAGGATAATCACCAGCCCTGTTACGCTGGTTTCGATGTTGTAGTTATCGGTCTGGATCAATACGTAACCCTGGTGACCCGCAAGCATCGGCCCCAGTACAATCCCGGCGATCAGCAGGATGAAGAGTAAGAAGACTTTTAGCATCATTACTCTCCTTGCGGCGCGCTTTCAGGCGCTGGCGCGGCGGCAGGTGCTTCAGCCGGACGCTCTGCCGGAACGCCCGGCTGGGCCAGCAAGTTACGCACGCGCGTCTGCATGATCTTCTCCAGAATCGGCTGACTTTCCAGCTTGTCCGGTACGTTCATGGTGATGTTTTGCTGGCTCAGCTTGTCGATATCCTCGAGGAACGCGGTCGTGGTTGCATCATTGGTATCGTAGTAAGCACGTACCCAGGTTGAAACGTTATCCAGCGCCTGTTTGTAGGTCTCTTCCTGGTGACGCGGCACGGCCTGCGCCGCGACCAACAGGCGGGAACGAATGTTTTCGCGTAGATAGACGTCCTGGTTCGGTGCCAGCAGCGGCACGGCAGTTTCATCGCGGCGGCGAATGGTTATAAAGCTGTCCATAAAGTTCTGCCAGCTCTTTTGCAGGTTGATACGCCATTCGCTCAGGGAACTGGACAGCTCGGTACCGTCGGAATCCATCGGAGAGTCATCGTCGTTGTTATCGGCCAGCTGAAGGTTATCAATCTGGTTCGAGAGCTGATTCACCTTAAGGATGATACCGTCGTAGTCGACCTGAGAAACCGCGGACAGGCTGGCGATATCTTCCGTAATAGCGCGGCGTGCGTTGATGAGGCTCGGATCGTTCATATCAGCCAGGCTTGCGTCGGCGCTTTTCAGCAGCGCGGCGGCGGTGGTGACATCCTGATCGCTCCAGAGCTTGCGCCCAGCTAGTTTCACCAGAAAATCGGCCTGTGAAAGTAGCCAGGTTTTGGCATCGGTTCCCGAAATTGTGGCGACTTTTTCCTGCACTTCGCTCAGCTGTTTGGTCAACTCTTCACGTTTGCTGTTCGCGTCGGCGAGGGCGGCAGCCTGCTGTTTGATCACACCTTCCAGCTCAGCTTTTTGCGTCTCCTGCGCTTTCTGTAGGGCAGTGATTTGGTTAACCAGCGCGTCGCTGGTGGCCGTCTGGTTGGTGCCTTGTTTCTTCACCAGTCCGTAGAGACCCACGCCTGCGGCCAGCGCAATCGCGATGGCAATCACGCTCAGCGTGAGGCTGGTTTTATTGCTGCCGTTTTTCTTCTCAACGGTTGTGTCTGTCGTCTCTGGCTGTGACGTGGTGTCCACAGTCTCCCTGGTCTCTTCAACCACGGCGGAGGATTTTTCGTGTTCCGTCATTATGGCTTCCCATTTGAGAGTTATTGTAATGCGCGCAGCAGCGCATCGTTGTCGGCGTTTTCAGCGATCCGAATATCCTGCCAGCCCAGTTCCCGGGCGTGGTTCGCCAGACGCTCACTGACGACCAGAAGCCGACAGCGGAGTAACCAGTTTTCGCGATACCAAAGCGGAATCAGCGACCAAAGCTGTTGTAACATTTCACCGCTGGTGACCACCAGCGTATTAATACCGCGGGCGTGCCAGCGCATTGCTTCTTCCGCGCCATCATAGTGTTTTGCACAGCGCTGATAGCACTCCACAAACGTCACGTCTGCGCCGCGTTCGCGCAGCGTCTCGCCCAGCAGTTCGCGGCCACCGTTGCCGCGCAAAATAAGTGTGCGCTTTCCCGCAATGTTTTGTAATTCAGGTAATTGTAGCAAGACTTCGCTGATTTCCCGATCTAACGGGTAACGAACATCGATTCCGCTCGCGGTATGTAAGGCCAGCGCCGTAGTGCGCCCGATGGCGAAATAGCGGGGGGCGTGAGGCCAGCGAACGCCCTGTTGTTGCAGCTGCGCATGGGCAAACTCCACGGCATGCTGCGACAGCGCAAAGAGCAGATCGCCTTCCTGCAAGAGACGCATCTGGTCAGCGAGCTCAGGCAGCTCGCGACCGGGGGAGAATTCAATCAGCGGAAAACTCCAGGCCACCTGCCCCAGTGCGCGCAGACGGCTCACTAACTGCTCTCCTGCGGGAGAAGGGCGGGTGACAAGTATGCTCATGCAGGGGGCTCTCCGTTATAGACCTCGGCCAGAATTTCACGTGCGCCGTTATTTAGCAGCTCTTCCGCCAGCGATACGCCAAGCGCCTCGGCATCTTGCGGTTTGCCGCGACGTTCACCGCGAACCATATGCGAGCCGTCCGGCGCGCCAACCAGCGCACGCAGCCACAGTTCACCGTCAGTTAATTCAGCATAGCTGCCAATTGGCACCTGACAGCCTCCTTCGAGGCGTGTATTCATCGCGCGCTCGGCTTTTACGCGAACGGCGGTATCGTCATGATTCAGCGGCGCCAGCAGTGCCTGAGTGCGCACATCATCCAGACGACACTCAATGCCGACGGCGCCCTGGCCGACGGCGGGGAGCGACAGCTCCGGCGGCAACGCCACGCGAATACGTTCTTCCAGCCCCAGGCGTTTCAGGCCCGCAACCGCAAGAATAATGGCATCGTAGTCGCCGTTATCCAGCTTGCCAAGGCGTGTGCCGACGTTCCCGCGCAGCGAACGGATCACCAGATCCGGGCGACGTTCAGCCAGCTGACACTGGCGGCGTAAACTTGACGTGCCGACCACGCTGCCTGCCGGCAACGCATCGAGCGAGTCATATCGATTAGAGACAAACGCATCGCGCGGATCCTCGCGCTCGCAGATGGTCACCAGCCCCAGCCCTTCCGGGAACTCAACGGGCACATCCTTCATCGAATGCACGGCGATATCGGCGCGGTTCTCAAGCAATGCCAGCTCCAGCTCTTTGACAAACAGACCTTTTCCGCCCACTTTGGCCAGCGGCGTATCCAGTATGACATCGCCACGCGTAACCATTGGCACCAGCTCAACGCGTAATCCGGTGTGGCAGGCTTCCAGGCGCTGCTTAACATAATGTGCCTGCCAGAGTGCAAGAGGACTTTGGCGTGTGGCAATTCTCAAAACATTGTCTAACATGCTTGTTACCGTCATTATCAATCGCTAACCATCCTAACATTGTTGACACTCGGATGGCAGTTTTACGGTTGATGAAGAGTGAGAGGGACAGGGCGGCGTATTCGTCAGCCATCGCCGTATTCAGGAATTTACACGTACAGAACGGTGCTACACTTGTATGTAGCGCATCTTTCTTTACGGTCAACCGGCAAGGTGTTAAATTGATCACGTTTTAGACCATTTTTTCGTCTGTACCACCAGAAAAGCAAAAGGCGAAAAAAGGGTAACGGTTATTTTTTGAAATACTGCGGGTCCGCTGCTTTTTCTGTTCTGACTGGCATGCGACACCCGGAAACATCAGGCGATACGTCTTGTACCTCTATATTGAGACTCTGAAACAGAGACTGGATGCCATCAATCAATTGCGCGTGGATCGCGCGCTTGCTGCCATGGGCCCTGCTTTCCAGCAGGTATACAGTCTTCTGCCGACATTGTTGCACTATCACCATCCGCTAATGCCGGGTTACCTCGATGGTAACGTTCCCCAGGGCATTTGCCTCTTCACGCCTGATGAAACCCAACAGCATTACCTGACTGAACTTGAACTCTACCGTGGTATGCCGCCGCAGGATTCGCCGAAAGGCGAGCTACCGATTACTGGGGTTTACTCCATGGGCAGCACATCATCGGTTGGGCAAAGCTGCTCTTCTGACCTGGATATCTGGGTCTGCCATCAGTCCTGGCTCGACAATGAAGAGCGCCAGCTGTTGCAGCGTAAATGCAGCCTGCTGGAGAGCTGGGCGGCGTCGCTCGGCGTGGAAGTGAGCTTCTTCCTGATTGATGAAAACCGTTTCCGCCATAACGAAAGCGGCAGTCTGGGTGGTGAAGACTGCGGCTCGACTCAGCACATCCTGTTGCTGGATGAGTTTTACCGTACTGCCGTTCGCCTGGCCGGGAAACGTATTCTGTGGAATATGGTGCCGTGCGATGAAGAAGAGAATTATGACGACTACGTCATGTCGCTTTACTCGCAGGGCGTTCTGACGCCAAACGAGTGGCTGGATCTGGGCGGCCTGAGCTCCCTGTCCGCCGAAGAGTACTTTGGCGCAAGCCTCTGGCAGCTTTATAAGAGCATTGATTCACCATACAAAGCGGTGCTGAAAACCCTGCTGCTGGAAGCTTACTCCTGGGAATACCCCACGCCGCGCCTGCTGGCGAAAGATATTAAACAGCGTCTGCACGACGGGGAGATCGTCTCCTACGGGCTTGATGCCTACTGCATGATGCTGGAACGCGTCACCGAATACCTGACAGCCATTGAGGACGCCACGCGTCTTGACCTGGTGCGTCGATGTTTCTATCTCAAAGTTTGTGAAAAACTGAGCCGCGAACGCGCCTGCGTGGGCTGGCGTCGTGAAGTCGTCAGCCAGTTAGTCAAAGAGTGGGGATGGGACGAAGCGCGTCTCGCCATGCTGGACAACCGCGCCAACTGGAAGATCGATCAGGTGCGCGAGGCGCACAACGAACTGCTTGATGCGATGATGCAGAGCTACCGCAACCTGATCCGCTTTGCCCGCCGTAACAACCTTAGCGTTTCTGCCAGCCCACAGGATATCGGGGTGCTGACCCGTAAACTGTACGCCGCGTTTGAAGCGTTGCCGGGCAAGGTTACGCTGGTTAACCCACAGATTTCGCCTGACCTGTCTGAGCCGAATCTGACCTTTATCTACGTGCCGCCGGGCCGCGCAAACCGCACCGGGTGGTATCTGTACAACCGTGCGCCAAGCATGGATTCGATCATCAGCCATCAGCCGCTGGAATATAACCGCTATCTGAACAAGCTGGTGGCCTGGGCCTGGTTTAACGGCCTTCTCACCTCACGCACCCGGTTGTTTATCAAGGGTAACGAGGTGGTCGATTTAGCCAAGTTGCAGGAGATGGTGGCGGATGTCTCGCACCACTTCCCGCTGCGTCTGCCTGCGCCGACGCCAAAAGCGCTCTACAGCCCGTGTGAGATTCGCCATCTGGCGATCATCGTCAACCTGGAATACGACCCGACGGCGGCCTTCCGCAATCAGGTGGTTCACTTTGACTTCCGCAAGCTGGACGTCTTTAGCTTCGGCGAGCAGCAAAACTGCCTGGTGGGTAGCGTGGATCTGCTGTACCGCAACTCGTGGAACGAAGTGCGTACCTTACACTTTAACGGCGAGCAGGCGATGATCGAGGCGCTGAAAACGATCCTCGGCAAGATGCACCAGGATGCCGCACCCCCGGACAGCGTGGAGGTGTTCTGCTACAGCCAGCACCTGCGCGGCCTGATTCGTACCCGCGTGCAGCAGCTGGTGTCTGAGTGCATCGAACTGCGTCTCTCCAGCACCCGTCAGGAAACCGGGCGCTTTAAAGCGCTGCGCGTCTCCGGCCAGACCTGGGGCCTGTTCTTTGAGCGCCTGAACGTGTCGGTGCAGAAGCTGGAGAACGCCATTGAATTCTACGGCGCGATTTCACACAACAAACTGCATGGCCTGTCGGTTCAGGTGGAAACCAACCACGTTAAGCTGCCGCAAGTGGTGGATGGCTTTGCGAGTGAAGGGATTATTCAGTTCTTCTTCGAAGAGTCGGGCGATAATGCCGGGTTTAACATCTACATTCTGGATGAAACCAACCGTGCCGAGGTGTATCACCACTGTGAAGGCAGCAAAGAGGAGCTGGTGCGCGACGTCAGCCGCTTCTATTCGTCTTCGCACGATCGCTTTACCTACGGCTCAAGCTTTATCAACTTCAACCTGCCGCAGTTCTACCAGATTGTGAATGTGGATGGGCGAGCGCAGGTGATCCCGTTCCGTACGCAGGCGATTACCCCTGCGGCGCCCGCTAACCAGGAAACTGCGCCGCTGTTGCAGCAGTATTTTTCCTGAGGCTTTTCGCCGGGTGGCGCTATCGCTTACCCGGCCTACGGTTCGAGCCGTTGTAGGCCCGGTAAGGCGTAGCCGCCACCGGGCAACAAAACTACCTGAAACTCACGTCCTCACCCGCCTGCGCGGTCGCCGCCTGCTCCAGCAGATCCCAGAACGTTTCGCCGCTGCGGTCGCAGACCCACTCGTCACCTTTCAGATCAAAGTGATAGCCGCCCTGTTTCGCCGCCAGCCACACCTGGTGAAGCGGCTCCTGACGGTTAATAATAATCTTGCTGCCGTTTTCGAAGCTTAAGGTCAGGATCCCGCCGTTGATTTCACAATCGATATCGCTGTCGCCGTCCCAGTCGTCGATACGCTCTTCGATGGTCATCCACAGGGTATCGGCAAGGCGATGAAATTCACTGTCGTTCATAGTTTTATTCCTGTTTTTCGTGATGGCGGCAGTATAACGCTAAATAATTCCCGTTGCAGGAAAGCGGCAAACTCTTGCTTTTGTGTCTTCTCCTGCGATGATAGAAACAGATTTGAACTTACGGGCAACCTCTACATGAAAAACGTCTTCCGAACGCTTGTCGTTCTTGTCACTCTGTTTAGCCTGACCGGCTGTGGACTGAAGGGACCACTGTACTTCCCGCCAGAGGATAAAAACGCACCACCGCCGACAAAACCGGTGCAAAGTGGTATCGAGTCATCTACGCCGGATACCAACGATCGCGGCAATAACGGCGGCCCGACTCAGGTCAATCTCTGACAATTACGTTCTGTACCCGCGCAATGGAGCAAATGATGCAGTTCTCTAAAATGCATGGCCTTGGCAACGACTTTATGGTCGTCGACGCGGTTACGCAGAATGTCTTTTTCTCCCCGGAGCTGATCCGTCGTCTGGCGGATCGACACGTGGGCGTGGGGTTTGACCAACTGCTGGTGGTGGAGCCGCCTTACGATCCTGACCTGGACTTTCACTATCGCATTTTTAACGCCGACGGCAGCGAAGTTTCCCAGTGCGGCAACGGCGCGCGCTGTTTTGCCCGCTTTGTTCGGCTGAAAGGGCTGACCAACAAGCGCGATATCCGCGTCAGCACCGCCAATGGCCGGATGGTGCTCAGCGTCACCGACGACGAACTGGTGCGCGTGAACATGGGAGAGCCGAACTTCGAACCCTCTGCCGTGCCGTTTCGCGCCAACAAAGCGGAAAAGACCTATATCATGCGTGCCGCCGAGCAGACAGTATTGTGCGGCGTCGTCTCAATGGGTAACCCGCACTGCGTGATTCAGGTGGATGATGTGCAAACCGCGGCGGTTGAAACGCTCGGCCCGGTGCTGGAAAGCCACGAGCGCTTCCCGGAGCGGGCGAACATCGGTTTCATGCAAGTGGTGAAGCGTGAACATATTCGCCTGCGGGTTTACGAGCGCGGCGCGGGCGAAACCCAGGCCTGCGGAAGCGGTGCCTGTGCGGCGGTGGCCGTCGGTATCTCACAGGGGTTACTGGCAGAAGAGGTTCGCGTGGAATTACCAGGCGGTCGGCTTGATATCGCCTGGAAAGGAGCGGGTCATCCACTGTACATGACTGGCCCGGCGACACATGTTTATGACGGGTTTATCCATCTATGAAGCAACCAGGGGAAGAACTGCGGGAACCTGTAACAGAGCTGGACGACAGCACTGTTGTGGATTATCTGCTGCACAATCCTGAGTTTTTTATCCGCAATGCACGCGTCGTCGAACGGATGCGCGTGCCGCATCCGGTTCGCGAGACCGTGTCGCTGGTTGAATGGCACATGGCGCGCTCGCGCAACCACATCAATCAGCTCGAAGAGAACATGACGCTGCTGATGGAGCAGGCCAGCAATAACGAAAGCCTGTTCTACCGTCTTCTGCACCTTCAGGCGCGTCTGGCTTCCGCACACAGTCTCGAAGAGTTCCTCAACCGCTTCCACCGCTGGGCGCGCGAGCTGGGGCTGGCAGGCGCGACGATCCGCCTCTTCCCTGACCGCTGGCGCATTGGCGCGCCGTCCGGGTTTACCCATCTGGCGCTGAGCCGTCAGGCGTTTGAGCCGCTGCGCATTCAGCGTCTGGGCCATGAGCACCACTATCTGGGGCCGCTTAACGGGCCAGAACTGCTGGTGGTGCTGCCGGAAGCCAAAGCTATCGGCTCGGTGGCGATGTCGCTGATGGGGCGCGATGGTGACCTGGGCGTGATGTTATTTACCAGCCGCGACGCGCATCACTATGAACAGGGGCAGGGTACGCAACTGTTGCAGGAGATCGCCCTGATGCTGCCTGAGCTGCTGGAGCGCTGGATTGAGCGCGTATGACGGACGGACTGCTCGCCACTGACGTCAACCGCTTTCTGCGCTATCTGGGCGTAGAACGCCAGCTCAGCCCTATTACGCTGCTCAACTATCAGCGTCAGCTTGATGCCATCATGCAGATTGCCGATGAAATCGGCCTGAAAAGCTGGCAACAATGTGACGCCGCCACGGTACGCGGGTTCGTCGTGCGTAGCCGTAAAAAAAATCTCAGCCCGGCGAGCCTGGCGCTCCGGCTCTCTGCCCTGCGCAGTTTCTTCGACTGGCTGGTCAGTCAGGGCGGTCTGAAAGCCAACCCGGCGAAAGGGATCGCCACGCCGAAAGCCCCGCGTCATCTGCCGAAAAATATCGACGTTGACGACGTAAACCGCCTGCTGGATATCGATCTTAACGATCCGCTGGCCGTGCGCGACCGCGCGATGCTGGAGGTGATGTACGGCGCGGGCCTGCGTCTCTCTGAGCTGGTGAACCTCGACTTGAAGCACCTCGATCTGGAATCCGGCGAGGTGTGGGTGATGGGCAAGGGCAGCAAAGAGCGCCGCCTGCCGATCGGCCGCAATGCGGTCTCCTGGATTGAGCACTGGCTGGACCTTCGCGGGCTGTTTGGCGCCGACGAAGATGCGCTGTTCCTGTCGAAACTCGGCAAGCGGATCTCGGCGCGTAACGTGCAGAAGCGCTTTGCGGAGTGGGGCATTAAGCAGGGGCTGAACAGCCACGTTCACCCCCACAAGCTGCGCCACTCTTTTGCGACGCACATGCTGGAATCAAGCGGCGACCTGCGCGGCGTACAGGAGCTGCTTGGTCACGCGAATCTGTCGACCACCCAAATCTATACCCACTTAGACTTCCAACACCTTGCCTCGGTGTATGACGCGGCGCATCCACGCGCCAAACGGGGGAAATAATGCGTTTTTACCGCCCACTTGGTCAGATCTCAGCCCTGACGTTTGATCTTGATGACACCCTTTACGACAATCGTCCGGTGATCCTGCGTACCGAGCAGGAGTCGCTGGCGTTTGTGCAGAACTACCATCCTGCGCTGAAAACAATGCAGAACAAAGATTTCCAGAAGCTGCGTCAGTCCCTGCGGGAAACCGAGCCGGAAATTTATCATGACGTGACCGAATGGCGCCGCCGTGCGGTTGAGCAGGCGATGCTCAATGCCGGCCTGAGCGCGCAGGACGCGGCCACGGGTGCCGAAGCGGCCATGGAAAACTTTGCCAAATGGCGCAGTCGGATCGACGTGCCGCAGGAGACCCACGACACGCTGGCGAAGCTCGCCGAAAAGTGGCCGCTGGTGGCCATCACCAACGGCAACGCTCAGCCTGAACTGTTTGGTCTGGGGAACTATTTTCAGTTCGTTCTGCGCGCGGGTCCGCACGGACGCTCGAAGCCGTTCAACGATATGTATCATCTGGCAGCGGAAAAACTGGATTTGCCGCTCGGTGAGATCCTGCACGTGGGCGACGACCTGACCACGGACGTCGCCGGGGCGATCCGCTGCGGCATGCAGGCCTGCTGGATCAAGCCGGAAAATGCCGATCTGATGACTACCTCGGATAGCCGTCTTCTGCCGCACGTGGAAATTTCACGGTTGGCATCCCTCACGACGCTGATATAATCATCAATTGTTCTGTATAAATTAACAGGGTTTTGGCGAGTGGAAACATTTGCCTGCCCGCCATGACGTGACGGTGCCAATGGACGTTTCTTACCTGCTCGACAGCCTTAATGATAAACAGCGTGACGCGGTTGCCGCCTCGCGTACAAACCTGCTGGTACTGGCTGGAGCGGGCAGTGGTAAGACGCGCGTGCTGGTTCACCGTATCGCCTGGCTACAGAGCGTGGAGAACTGCTCGCCGTACTCGATTATGGCCGTGACGTTCACCAACAAGGCGGCGGCGGAGATGCGCCACCGTATCGCACAGCTGATGGGCACCAGCCAGGGCGGCATGTGGGTTGGCACCTTCCACGGCCTGGCGCACCGTCTGCTGCGCGCGCACCATATGGACGCTAACCTGCCGCAGGATTTCCAGATCCTCGACAGCGAAGATCAGCTGCGCCTGCTGAAACGCCTGATCAAGGCGATGAATCTCGACGAGAAGCAGTGGCCGCCGCGTCAGGCGATGTGGTACATCAACGGTCAAAAAGACGAAGGGCTGCGTCCGCATCATATTCAGAGCTTCGGTAACCCGGTCGAGCAGACCTGGCAGAACGTCTACAAGGCCTATCAGGAAGCGTGCGATCGCGCCGGTCTGGTGGATTTCGCCGAGCTGCTGCTGCGCGCCCACGAGCTGTGGCTGAACAAACCGCATATCCTGCAACACTACCGTGAACGCTTTACCAACATCCTGGTGGACGAATTCCAGGATACCAACAACATCCAGTACGCCTGGATCCGCCTGCTGGCCGGGGATACCGGCAAGGTGATGATCGTAGGCGATGACGACCAGTCTATCTACGGCTGGCGCGGCGCGCAGGTGGAGAACATCCAGCGCTTCCTCAACGATTTCCCCGGCGCGCAAACCATCCGTCTGGAACAGAACTACCGTTCTACCAGCAACATTCTGAGCGCGGCCAACGCCCTGATTGAGAACAACAACGGGCGCCTGGGTAAAAAGCTGTGGACCGATGGCGTCGACGGCGAACCGATTTCGATTTACTGCGCCTTCAACGAGCTCGACGAAGCCCGTTTCGTTGTGAACCGCATTAAAACCTGGCAGGAGAACGGCGGCGCGCTGGAGCAGTGTGCCATTCTCTATCGCAGCAACGCCCAGTCGCGCGTGCTGGAAGAGGCGCTGTTGCAGGTGAGCATGCCGTACCGCATTTATGGAGGTATGCGCTTCTTCGAACGTCAGGAGATCAAAGATGCGCTCTCGTACTTGCGTCTGATTGCCAACCGTAACGACGATGCGGCATTTGAGCGCGTGGTGAACACACCGACGCGCGGCATCGGCGATCGTACGCTGGACGTGGTGCGTCAGGCCTCGCGCGATCGTCAGCTCACGTTGTGGCAGGCATGCCGCGAGCTGTTACAGGAAAAAGCCCTCGCCGGGCGCGCCGCCAGCGCATTGCAACGCTTTCTGGAGTTAATCGACGCACTGGCGCAGGAAACGGCCGACATGCCGCTGCACGTCCAGACCGACCGGGTGATTAAAGATTCCGGCTTGCGCACCATGTACGAGCAGGAAAAAGGCGAGAAGGGCCAGACCCGTATTGAGAACTTAGAGGAACTGGTGACGGCAACGCGCCAGTTCAGCTACAACGAAGAAGACGAAGACCTGATGCCGTTGCAGGCATTCCTCTCTCACGCCGCGCTGGAGGCGGGTGAAGGGCAGGCCGATACCTGGCAGGATGCGGTTCAGCTGATGACCCTGCACTCCGCGAAAGGTCTGGAGTTCCCGCAGGTGTTCATCGTCGGGATGGAAGAGGGGATGTTCCCGAGCCAGATGTCGCTGGATGAAGGCGGGCGTCTGGAAGAGGAGCGTCGTCTGGCCTACGTGGGCGTGACCCGTGCGATGCAGAAACTGACTCTGACCTACGCGGAAACCCGCCGCCTGTACGGGAAAGAGGTGTATCACCGTCCGTCGCGCTTTATCGGCGAACTGCCGGAAGAGTGTGTGGAAGAGGTGCGCCTGCGCGCCAGCATCAGCCGTCCGGTCAGTCATCAGCGTATGGGCTCGCCGATCTCTGAAACCGACACCGGTTACAAGCTGGGCCAGCGCGTGCGCCACTCGAAGTTTGGCGAAGGCACCATCGTCAACCTGGAAGGCAGCGGCGAGCACAGCCGTTTGCAGGTAGCGTTCCAGGGGCAGGGGATCAAATGGCTGGTGGCAGCCTATGCCAAGCTGGAAAGTGTGTAACTTTCAGAAAAATATCACTATTTTGTAATAATCTGCTAGCCTTATACGTTGAAGGTCAATTAATGCCCTTCAGCGTTCCGTTGCGTGTTGACGCCACAGTTATTGCTGGCGTAACATGCGCGCACGATTACGCTAAGAGGACATTCGCCTTGGACACACCCAGTAGATACTGGCTCAATTCCCTGTCATCCAGGAACAACTCCTAAGGCTATCTCCTCTTGCTGATGGCCTTAGTGGTTGTCAGCGACTGCATCATTCCCGTCGCGCTGAGTCAGGCTGTTTAATGGTCTGAAACCCAATTTGTTTCTGTGTGCCCACCGAACTGTCCGATATTTTTTGCATTGGGAGTCCCGGTCATGTTGAGCGCATTTCAACTCGAAAATAACCGACTGACTCGGCTTGAAGCCGAAGAGTCACAGCCCCTCATTGATGCCGTATGGGTGGATCTGGTCGAGCCGGACGACGATGAGCGCCTTCGCGTACAATCTGAGCTGGGGCAAAGCCTGGCAACGCGCCCGGAACTGGAAGACATCGAAGCATCCGCCCGTTTTTTTGAAGACGAAGACGGCCTGCACATTCACTCCTTCTTCTTCTTCGAAGATGCCGAAGACCACGCGGGGAACTCCACCGTGGCGTTTACCATTCGCGATGGCCGCCTGTTCACCCTGCGCGAGCGCGAACTGCCTGCGTTTCGTCTCTACCGTATGCGCGCCCGCAGCCAGGCGATGATGGACGGTAACGCCTATGAGCTGCTGCTGGATCTGTTCGAAACCAAAATCGAACAGCTGGCGGATGAAATCGAAAACATCTACAGCGACCTGGAAAAGCTGAGCCGCGTGATCATGGAAGGCCATCAGGGCGATGAGTACGACGAAGCGTTGTCCACGCTGGCTGAGCTGGAAGATATCGGCTGGAAGGTGCGTTTGTGTCTGATGGATACCCAGCGCGCGCTGAACTTCCTGGTGCGCAAGGCGCGTCTGCCGGGCGGTCAGCTGGAGCAGGCGCGTGAGATCTTACGCGATATCGAATCCCTGCTGCCGCACAACGAATCCCTGTTCCAGAAGGTCAACTTCCTGATGCAGGCGGCGATGGGCTTCATCAACATCGAGCAGAACCGCATCATCAAGATCTTCTCGGTGGTGTCCGTGGTGTTCCTGCCGCCGACGCTGGTAGCCTCCAGCTACGGGATGAACTTCGAGTTTATGCCGGAACTGAAGTGGAGCTTTGGCTACCCGGGGGCGATTATCTTTATGATCCTCGCCGGGCTGGCGCCGTATCTCTATTTTAAACGCCGGAACTGGCTGTAAAAATCTGGCGGGTGGCGCTGCGCTTACCCGCCCTACGATCGAATTCCCTCTCCCTGTGGGAGAGGGTTAGGGTGAGGGCAACATCACAGCCCTTTGCGCACCCTGCGCTGGGTATAAATCGCATCCGCAACAAAGATGGCCAGCGCCACCCAGATAAAGGCGAACGTCACCATCTTATCCGCACCCGGCACCTCGCCGTAAAACACCACCGCCAGCAGGAACATCAGCGTCGGGCCAATGTACTGGAAGAAGCCCAACGTGGAGAGGCGCAGACGCGTTGCCGCGCCGGTGAAGCACAGCAGGGGTATCGTCGTGACCACGCCCGCGGCCATCAGCATCAGGTTCAGCGACCATGGGTTGCTGCCCATATGGCTGGTGGCGCTGTCGGCAATACCGAACAGGTAGATCGCGGCGACAGGCAGCAGCCACAGGGTTTCAAACAGCATTCCCGTCTGCGCTTCCACGGCGATTTTTTTACGCACCAGGCCGTAGAAGGCAAAGCTGAACGCCAGCCCCAGGGCGATAACCGGCAGTGAGCCGAAGGTCCACAGCTGTACCAGCACGCCGCAGAAGGCCAGAATCACTGCCACCCACTGCATCCGGCGAAAGCGCTCGCCGAGGAAAATCATCCCCAGCAAAATATTGACCAGCGGGTTAATAAAGTAGCCCAGGCTGGCTTCGAGCATGTGATGGTTATTCACCGCCCAGATAAACAGCAGCCAGTTTCCGCCAATCAGCACCGCAGAGAGGGCGAGCAGGAAGACCTTCTTCGGGGTTTTCAGCAGCGTTTTGACGCCTGACCACTGACGGCTGATACTCATCAGCGCAATCATGAAGAAAAACGACCAGATGACGCGGTGAGTGAGGATCTCGTCCGCCGGAACATAGGCAATAAGTTTGAAGTACGCCGGTGCTATACCCCAAATAAAATAAGCGGCAAGGGCGAGTAAAACGCCCTGCCGCGTCTGTTTAGCATCCATCGGGAAAATCCGTTACAAAAAAGTGAAGTAATTTTACCCGAATTTGCCGTCTCAACCCACCATATAAGTGGCGGTTGCGCTGGCGATATAAACCTGCTCCTCGTTATGCAGCTCAACGCGGGCGACGGCAACTTTATTCCCGGCGCGCAGCAGGCTGCTGGTACAGGTGAAGCGGTTTCCGCGTCCCGGTCGCAGATAATCGACGCGTAAATCGATGGTGCCCATGCGCGACAGGCGCTGGCGTAATTCATCTTCGTTAATGGTGTCATGGCGCGTCAGCGTGCTGCCCACGCACACCAGACCGGCCGCCACGTCCAGCGCGGAGGCAATTACCCCGCCGTGCAAAATGCTTTGCGCCCAGTTACCGACCATCATTGGCTGATTATTGAAACTCAGCTGAGCGAAGTCTTTTTCGTATCGCTCCAGCTCAAGACCCAGTGCACGGTTGAACGGCATGTGGTACACAAAAATCTCGCCCACGAGCTTTAAGGTTTCTTCGGCGGTGAGTGTGGCTGACATCTGACGTGGCATCCTTGTTGTTAACAAAATGTTGATTTTATGCTTCAGGATAAAGGAATGCCACTTTAAGAAACGAGGAAGCGGAAGTTATCGCAGAAGTCTGTAGAATGCCCGGACAAAACTATTCATTAAATGTCACCATTTCAGGAGAACACCACCGATGCGGACGTATCTGGGTTGGTTACTGGCGGCGGTTGCGCTGCCCCTCACAGCATATGCGCAGGAAGCGACGATCAAAGAGGTGCATGACAAACCTGCCGTTAAGGGTAGCATCATCGCCAATATGCTTCAGGAGCATGACAATCCGTTCACGCTGTACCCGTATGACACAAACTACGTGATCTACACCCAGACCAGCGATCTCAACAAAGAGGCGATAAGCTCCTATAACTGGTCTGATAATGCGCGTAAAGATGAGGTGAAGTTCCAGCTCAGCCTCGCCTTCCCGTTCTGGCGCGGCATCCTGGGGCCGAACTCGGTACTTGGCGCGTCCTACACGCAGAAGTCATGGTGGCAACTCTCCAACAGCGGGGAGTCATCACCGTTCCGCGAAACCAACTATGAACCGCAGCTGTTCCTCGGTTTCGCCACCGATTATGAGTTTGCAGGCTGGACGCTGCGAGACGTGGAGGTGGGCTATAACCACGATTCCAACGGTCGTTCCGACCCAACCTCACGCAGCTGGAACCGCATCTATACGCGTCTGATGGCGCAGAACGGCAATTTCATGGTGGAAGTGAAGCCGTGGTACGTAGTAGGCAGCACCGATGACAACCCGGATATCACCAAATACATGGGATACTATCAGCTTAAGGTGGGCTATCAGCTGGGTGACGCGGTGCTGAGCGCCAAAGGCCAGTACAACTGGAATACCGGCTACGGCGGTGCAGAGCTGGGCCTGAGCTACCCGGTAACGAAACACGTGCGTCTCTATACCCAGGTGTATAGCGGCTACGGCGAATCGCTGATCGACTACAACTTCAACCAGACCCGCGTCGGTGTGGGCGTCATGCTGAACGATATTTTCTAAGCTGCTCGAATGTTTTTGCGTTAAACGTTGAAGTTTCTCTCTCAGGCGCTGAAAATAGCGCCTGTTTCATTTCTGGCATATGGGGTTAACGTGGCGCAGGCGGAAGTATTGAATCAGGAATCGCTGGCTAAACAGGTTTTGCATGAAACCTTTGGCTACCAGCAGTTCCGTCCTGGCCAGGAAACCATCATTGAAACCGTGCTGGAAGGCCGCGATTGCCTGGTGGTCATGCCGACCGGCGGCGGTAAATCGCTCTGCTATCAGGTGCCCGCGCTGGTGCTTAATGGCCTGACGGTTGTGGTATCACCCCTTATTTCCCTGATGAAAGACCAGGTCGACCAGCTGCTCGCCAACGGCGTGGCGGCGGCCTGTCTTAACTCAACGCAAACTCGCGAGCAGCAGCAAGAGGTGATGGCCGGGTGCCGCACCGGACAGGTTCGCCTGCTGTATATCGCGCCAGAGCGCCTGATGCTGGACAACTTCCTCGACCACCTGGCGCACTGGAACCCGGTGCTGCTGGCGGTGGATGAAGCGCACTGTATCTCCCAGTGGGGGCACGATTTCCGCCCGGAATACGCCGCCCTCGGCCAGCTTCGTCAGCGCTTCCCCGAGCTGCCGTTTATGGCGCTTACCGCCACGGCGGACGACACCACGCGTCAGGACATCGTTCGCCTGCTGGGACTGAACGACCCGTATATTCAGGTCAGCAGCTTCGACCGCCCGAACATCCGCTATATGCTGATGGAAAAGTTCAAGCCGCTGGATCAGCTCCTGCGCTACGTGCAGGAGCAGCGCGGCAAGTCCGGCATCATCTACTGCAACAGCCGCGCAAAGGTGGAAGACACCGCTGCGCGTCTGCAAAATCGCGGCTTTAGCGCGGCGGCATACCATGCCGGGTTAGAGAACCACATCCGCGCCGATGTGCAGGAAAAATTCCAGCGCGACGACCTGCAAATTGTGGTCGCAACGGTGGCGTTCGGGATGGGGATCAATAAGCCCAACGTGCGCTTTGTGGTGCATTTCGACATTCCGCGCAATATCGAATCCTACTATCAGGAAACCGGCCGCGCCGGGCGTGATGGTCTGCCTGCGGAAGCGATGCTGTTTTACGACCCGGCGGATATGGCGTGGCTGCGCCGCTGTCTGGAAGAGAAACCGCAGGGGCAGTTGCAGGATATCGAACGCCACAAGCTTAACGCGATGGGGGCCTTCGCCGAAGCGCAAACCTGCCGCCGTCTGGTGCTGCTCAACTACTTTGGTGAAGGGCGTCAGGCGCCGTGCGGCAACTGCGATATCTGCCTCGACCCGCCGAAGCAGTACGATGGCCTGATGGACGCGCGCAAAGCGCTCTCGACTATCGGACGCGTGAACCAGCGCTTTGGGATGGGCTACGTCGTTGAAGTGCTGCGCGGGGCTAACAACCAGCGTATCCGCGATATGGGTCACGACAAGCTACCGGTTTACGGCATCGGGAAAGACCAGAGCCATGAGCACTGGGTGAGTATTATCCGCCAGTTGATCCACCTCGGCTTTGCCACGCAAAATATTGCCCAGCATTCTGCGCTTCAGCTGACCGAAGCGGCGCGACCTGTCCTGCGTGGCGAGGTTGAACTGAAGCTCGCCGTTCCGCGCGTCGTCGCCCTGAAGCCGCGCGTGATGCAAAAATCCTACGGCGGTAACTACGACCGCAAGCTGTTCGCCAAGCTGCGTAAGCTGCGTAAAGCTATTGCCGATGAAGAGAACATCCCGCCATACGTGGTGTTCAACGACGCGACGCTGATCGAGATGGCCGAGCAAATGCCGCTCAGCGCCAGCGAGATGCTCAGCGTCAACGGCGTCGGCACGCGCAAGCTGGAGCGCTTCGGTAAAGAGTTTATGGCGCTCATCCGTTCCCACGCTGATGGTGATGATGAGGAGTAGTCAGCCGGGCGAAAAAGTGCCAGGATGGTGACTCACTGTATTATTTCCCCGCGAGCTAATTATGTTAATGCTATTTCTCACCGTGGCGTTAGTGCACATCGTTGCGCTGATGAGCCCAGGCCCTGATTTTTTCTTCGTGTCGCAAACGGCCGTCAGCCGCTCCCGCAAAGAGGCGATGATGGGTGTGCTCGGTATTACCATGGGCGTCATGGTCTGGGCGGCGGTTGCGCTGCTCGGTCTGAACCTGATCCTGGCGAAAATGGCGTGGCTGCATAACATCATTATGGTTGGCGGCGGTCTGTACCTGTGCTGGATGGGCTACCAGATGCTGCGCGGGGCGCTGAAGAAAGAAGAGAACAAGCCGGAAGAGCCAAAGGTTGAGCTGGCAACGGGCGGCCGTAGCTTTGTGAAAGGGCTGCTGACCAACCTGGCGAACCCGAAAGCAATAATTTACTTCGGCTCGGTATTCTCGCTGTTTGTGGGGGATAACGTCGGCGCGGGCGCGCGCTGGGGGATCTTCCTGCTGATCGTTGTGGAAACGTTCGCCTGGTTTACCGTTGTGGCAAGCCTGTTTGCCTTACCGGCGATGCGTCGCGGCTACCAGCGCATCGCGAAGTGGATCGACGGCTTCGCCGGCGCGTTGTTCGCCGGCTTCGGCATTCATCTCATCATTTCTCGCTAAGCATGACGCGCTGACGCAAGCAGCGCGCCAACCAGCATAAACAGCGAACCAAAGACTTTGTTCAGGGCCTTCATCTGCTTAGGCCCTTTGATCCACGCCGCAATTCGCTGCGCCAGCGTCGCGTAACCAATCATCACAATGATATCGACAATAATGGTGGTTGCGCCCAGCACCACGTACTGCATCACCTGTGGCTGATGCGGCACGATAAACTGCGGGAACAGGGCGGCGAGGAACACGATGCTTTTCGGGTTGGTCAGGTTAACGAACACCGCGCGCTTAAACAGGTGGCCGCGTGTTTGCGTCCGGGAGAGCGTATGCAGATCAATCGAGCCTGCGGCGCGCCACTGCTGAATACCCAGCCAGATAAGATACGCTGCGCCAGCCCATTTCAGCACCTCGAAGGCCAGCACCGAACGGGAGAACAGCGTGCCCAGACCAATCCCCACCAGCACAATATGAATGCCAAGCCCGGTCTGTAAACCGGCGATTGACGCCACCGCGCCGCGATAGCCGTGATTAATGGAGGTAGTCATGGTGTTGATTGCGCCCGAGCCAGGTGAAAGGCTGAGGATGATGGATGTCAGCAGGTAGGCGAACCACCACTCGAAGGTCATTTGAAACTCCCGGATCGTCTGTTTTTATGCCACAATACGCTATTGTTGAGTCATTTTGTGACCGGTGACGAAAAAAACGATATTCCCTGAATTACGGGGGGTGGAAACCCAATGTTTCAGCAGAAAAAGGACTGGGAAACACGAGAAAACGCATTTGCTGCTTTCTCCATGGGGCCGCTGACCGATTTCTGGCGCCAGCGTGAGGAAGATGAGTTTATGGGCGTCGGGGAAATCCCGGTACGCTTCGTTCGTTTCCGTGATGAAAAAAATGACCGGGTGATTGTGGTCTGCCCCGGGCGCATCGAAAGCTATATCAAATATGCCGAGCTGGCGTATGACCTGTTCCATCTGGGCTTTGATGTGTTAATTATCGACCATCGCGGGCAGGGGCTTTCTGGCCGGATGTTACCGGATACCCATCGCGGCCACGTGGATAACTTCAGCGATTACGTCGACGATCTGGCCGCGTTCTGGCAGCAGGAAGTGCAGCCCGGACCGTGGCGCAAGCGTTATATTCTTGCCCACTCCATGGGGGGCGCGATCTCGACGTTGTTTTTGCAGCGCCATAAGCACCAGTGCGACGCCATTGCGCTGACCGCGCCGATGTACGGCATTGTGATACGTTTTCCTGACTGGATGGTGCGCCATCTTCTCGACTGGGCTGAGGGCCATCAGCGCATTCGAGAAGGCTATGCCATCGGAACAGGACGCTGGCGGGCGTTACCGTTTGCCATCAACGTGTTAACCCACAGTCGGCAGCGTTATCGGCGCAACCTGCGTTTTTATGCCGATGAACCGCGTCTGCGGGTCGGCGGCCCCACCTGGCACTGGGTGCGGGAAGGTATTCATGCCGGTGAACAGGTGCTGGCAGGCGTAGGCGATGATGACACGCCGACGCTCCTGATCCAGGCGGAAGAAGAGCGTGTGGTGGATAACCGCATGCATGACCGCTATTGTGAACTTCGCGCCGCTGCGGGCCATCCCTGTGAAGGGGGTAAACCGCTGGTCATCAACGGTGCGTACCATGAGATCCTTTTTGAAAAGGACGCTATGCGCTCAGTCGCGCTCAACGCCATTGTTGAATTTTTCAACAGGCATAACTGATTATTGTTTTCCACCAGAGGTTGAAATCCCTATGTACCAGGTTGTTGCATCTGATTTAGATGGCACGCTGCTTTCCCCCGACCACACCCTGTCGCCTTATGCGAAAGAGACCCTAAAACTCCTGACTGCCCGTGGCGTGAACTTCGTGTTCGCCACCGGTCGCCACCACGTGGACGTGGGGCAGATCCGCGATAACCTGGAGATCAAGTCGTACATGATCACCTCTAACGGTGCGCGCGTACATGACACGGACGGCAACCTGATTTTTACCCATAATCTCGATCGTGACATCGCCACCGATTTGTTCGGCATTGTGCATAACAACCCGGATATCGTGACTAACGTTTACCGCGACGACGAGTGGTTTATGAACCGCCATCGCCCGGAAGAGATGCGCTTCTTCAAGGAAGCCGTATTCCAGTACTCACTGTACGAGCCGGGTCTGCTGGAGCCGGAAGGGATCAGTAAGGTGTTCTTCACCTGTGTAAATCATGAGGAGTTACTGCCGCTGGAGCAGGCGATCAACGCCCGCTGGGGCGACCGCGTGAACGTGAGCTTCTCCACGCTGACCTGTCTGGAAGTGATGGCGGGCGGGGTGTCCAAAGGTCACGCGCTGGAAGCGGTCGCGAAACGGCTGGGTTTTGATCTGAAAGACTGTATCGCCTTTGGCGATGGCATGAACGATGCCGAGATGCTCTCCATGGCGGGTAAAGGCTGCATCATGCAGAACGCGCACCAGCGCCTGAAAGATCTGCACCCGGAGCTGGAAGTGATTGGCACGAACGCAGACAACGCGGTACCTAAGTATCTGCGCAAACTGTTCCTTGAATAATCTTCATTTGATTGTTTATTATTCAGATGTCAACTAAAGAGTTCGCTACAATGCCTCTCCTTCTTTCTGAGAGACAAGCATTGTGGCGCTACTCATTATCACGACTATCCTGTGGGCCTTCTCCTTTAGTCTGATTGGCGAATACCTTGCCGGATCGGTCGACAGCTACTTTTCGGTGCTGATGCGCGTGGGGCTGGCGGCGCTGGTGTTCCTGCCGTTCCTGCGTACCCGCGGGCAGTCGCTAAAAACTATTCTGCTGTACATGCTGGTAGGCGCGATGCAGCTCGGCATCATGTACCTGTTCAGCTTCCGGGCCTACGTTTACCTGTCCGTCTCGGAATTTCTGCTCTTCACCGTGCTGACGCCGCTCTACATCACGCTGATTTATGACCTGCTCAGCAGGCGCCGCCTGCGCTGGGGATATCTGCTGAGCGCTGCGCTGGCAGTCATTGGCGCGGCGATTATTCGCTATGACAAGGTAAGCGATCACTTCTGGACCGGGCTGATGTTCGTCCAGCTCGCTAATATCAGCTTTGCCATCGGGATGGTGGGTTACAAACGCCTGATGGAGACCCGCCCGATGCCGCAGCATAACGCGTTTGCGTGGTTCTATATGGGCGCGGCGATTGTCGCGATTGCGGCATGGTTTATGCTCGGCAATCCGCAAAAGCTGCCGACAACCTCCGTGCAGTGGAGCGTTCTGGTCTGGCTGGGCGTGGTGGCGTCGGGGCTGGGCTATTTTATGTGGAACTACGGCGCTACGCAGGTAGACGCCGGAACGCTGGGGATCATGAACAACGTGCACGTGCCGGCGGGGCTACTGGTGAACCTCGCCATCTGGCAGGAGCAGCCGCACTGGCCGAGTTTCCTTATTGGGGGAACGGTGATCCTGGCTTCGCTGTGGGTACATCGCCGCTGGGTCGCTCCGCGCTCCGCACAAACGGAAGATGGTCGCACGCGTGGTTCCGCGCTGAGCGAATAAACGCTTCCGTAATTGGCTGACGTTGCTCGCCATCGCGCACGGCGGCGTACAGCCGGCTCCACAGTCCTTCACCCAGGGTTTTGGTAACCACCAGACCCTGGCGTTCAACCGTCTCGACCACCCAGTGCGGCAGCGCCGCAATCCCCATTCTGGCCGCCACCATCTGAATTAACAGCAGCGTGTTATCCACGCTTTTCAGCTGTGGGCTGATGCCCGCGGGTTGCAGGAAATGGCGCCAGATATCCAGACGACTGCGCTGTACCGGGTAAATCAGCAGCGTCTCCGTTGCCAGATCTTCCGGCGTGATACGCGTTTTGGCGGCCAGCGGATGGTCCGGGGCCAGCACCAGACGCACCTCAAAATCAAACATTGGCGAATAGTGCAGACCGCTGCGTGGCAGAATATCTGAGGTCATCACCAGATCCAGCTCACCCTGCTGAAGCGACGGCTGCGGATCAAACGTGACGCCGGATTTGAAGTCCATCTCCACCTGCGGCCACTTCTGGCGGAAGTTCTCAAGCGCGGGGGTCAGCCACTGAATACAGCTGTGACACTCAATGGCGATGCGCAGGGTGGTCTGCTGCGGCTCGTTGCAGGACTGCAACGCGCTGGCAATCTGCGGCAGCACCTGGTTCGCCAGCTGAAGCAAAATTTCGCCCTGCGGCGTAAAGCGCAAAGGCTGGCTCTTACGCACAAAAAGACGAAAGCCGAGGCGTTGTTCCAGATCGCTGAACTGGTGAGAAAGGGCAGACTGAGTCTGGTGCAGCGTGGCCGCTGCCGCCGCAAGAGAACCGCAGTTCCGCAACGCTTGTAGCGTTTTCAGGTGTTTAATCTCGATCATGAAAGTCCTTCACTTCGGCATGAACATTTTGCGCTTGAGGAATATACAGTACCTGCCAATTATAGAAGTGTAAACATCTGGACGTCTAAATAACGAATTTCTACAAGGGGTATGCCATGACAATCCGCACTCACACTCTCGGTTTCCCTCGCGTTGGTCTGCGTCGCGAGCTGAAAAAAGCGCAAGAAAGCTACTGGGCGGGTAACGCCACCCGCGAAGAACTGCTGGCGGTGGGACGCGAGCTGCGCGCGCGTCACTGGGATCAGCAAAAACAGGCGGGCGTAGACCTGCTGCCGGTGGGCGATTTCGCCTGGTACGACCATGTTCTGACCACCAGCCTGCTGCTTGGCAACGTGCCGGCTCGTCATCAGAACAACGATGGATCGGTGGATATCGATACCCTGTTCCGCATCGGCCGTGGCCGCGCGCCAACGGGTGAGCCAGCGGCAGCGGCGGAAATGACCAAGTGGTTTAACACCAACTATCACTATATGGTGCCGGAGTTCGTTAAGGGCCAGCAGTTCAAACTGACCTGGACCCAGCTTCTGGATGAAGTGGACGAAGCGCTGGCGCTGGGTCACCAGGTGAAACCCGTGCTGCTGGGGCCGGTCACCTACCTGTGGCTGGGCAAAGTGAAAGGTGAGCAGTTCGACCGCCTCAGCCTGCTGAACGATATTCTGCCGGTTTATAAGCAGGTGCTGATTGAGCTGGGTAAGCGCGGTATTCAGTGGGTGCAAATCGATGAACCGGCGCTGGTGCTTGAGCTGCCGCAGGCGTGGCTGGATGCCTTCAAACCGGCGTATGACGCGCTCACGGGCCAGGTGAAGCTGCTGCTGACCACCTATTTCGAGGGCGTAACGCCTAACCTCGACACCATTACTGCGCTGCCGGTTCAGGGTCTGCACGTTGATCTCGTTCACGGCAAAGACGATGTGGCAGAGTTGCACAAGCGTCTGCCTGCGGAGTGGCTGCTCTCTGCCGGTCTGGTGAATGGTCGTAACGTCTGGCGTGCCGATCTCACCGAGAAATATGCACAAATTAAGGACATTGTCGGTAAACGTGAATTGTGGGTAGCCTCTTCCTGTTCCCTGCTGCACAGCCCGATCGACCTGAGCGTGGAGACCCGACTCGACCCTGAGGTGAAAAGCTGGTTTGCCTTTGCTCTGCAAAAGTGTGAGGAGCTGGCTCTGCTGCGCGACGCGCTAAACAGCGGCGACACGGCAGCGATTACCGACTGGAGCGCTCCGATCCAGGCGCGCCGTCACTCGACGCGCGTGCATAACCCTGTGGTGGAAAAACGTCTGGCGGCCATCACCGCCCGGGACAGCCAGCGCCAGAGCCCGTATG